>QMMV01000307.1 GCA_003647435.1 Deltaproteobacteria bacterium
GGTGAGGGACACGCCAGTAGGCAGATAGAACTTAGTTCGCTTCGCTCACAATTGGTCGAGTGGTCAAGTAGTTGATTACTCCTGTGGTTCAAGGACGTTACGACCCGACAACTTGACTATTTGTATCAGTTTAGATTTTTGAAAATATTATTGTGTATGTCTGTTTTTTAAAAGAGCTGAAGTGTTACGACTATTTAACTACTCGACTAAAATCGACGGAAGTTCAATAACTTGTAGAATTTTCGAGGCATACAATTAAATAAAGCGTTCACCGATGGATAACTGAGGAGAGGACGGGGATCAGGGGTCGGAGGGCTGTGAAGACTCACCTATTTATGTTTGCAAAAAAATATTAAAATCACTTGACGTTTTTGGATAATTGGTGTAAGGCCGAAAATCAGGAGCAGGAAGAAGTAAAACATAGTTTCTGGTATACAACTTCGTAAAACTGTGTGAGAAAGGAGGCTGATTCTATGTTCGTGCCAAAAGTTGATCATGAAAAATGTACAGGCTGTGGAGAATGCGTTGAGGTTTGTCCTGCGGACGTTTATGAACTCCAGGATGAAAAGTCCGTGCCTGTCAACGCAGATGAATGTATAGGGTGTGAAAGCTGCGTTGAGGTTTGTGAGTCCGGCGCAATTACTGTAGAAGAAACATAATCAATCCCTGGTTGCCCCTGTCTGGTCCTTGATGCGGACTGAATTCGAGTCAAGGACCAGTTTTCCCTTCTCCGTGTATCCCAAACACATTCTTTGTCTTACTCCCACTGACCACGACACGATTATCCCCTCATAGGAGGCGCCAAGATGGATGAAAAACCGATTGCCCGCTGTGAGGCTAACGGGGTTGACGCCTATGAATATCCGTTTTATATAAAACCATGTCAGGGCATGGAACCCGCTTTTATCTTTCTCGAAGATCATGTGTACAATTTCAACGATGAGGAAGCAAAAATGATAATGGACCATCTCGTTCGAATCGAGAAGGAAAGCGACCTCCAGGACCTCGGATACAGCAAAAACAAAGAAGGAATTTATATCATTGCTGAAACCTGAGCGGCATGTAAGAAGCGGCTCAGCGGTTCAAGGATAACCGACGGCGGACGACGGATAAGTATCACTCAACTGCAGGGAGGAAAATCATGATCGAGAAAATCGGTGTCGTAGGAGCCGGCCAGATGGGTGCGGGAATTGCCCAGGTAGCTGCAATGAATGGATTTTCTGTAATTTTAAATGACATAAAGGACGAATTCTTGCAGCGTGGCAGAGAGCGCATCGAAAAGAGCCTCTCCAGGTTTGTAGAAAAGGAGCGCATGAGCGAAGAGCAAAAAAAGGCTGCCCTTGGACGGATTGAAACCACACTTGAAATGAAGGCCTTTGAGGATGCGGATTTTGTGATAGAAGCCGTCATTGAAGACCAGGCCCTGAAACTGGATGTCTTCAGACAACTCGACGAAACCTGCAAGCCAGGTGTTATCCTGGCAAGCAACACGTCTTCCATTCCGATTACACGCATTGCGGCTGGAACCAAACGTCCTTCTGAGGTGATCGGGATGCATTTCATGAATCCTGTTCCCCTCATGAAATTGGTTGAAATCATACGGGGACTGGCAACATCTGAAGAAACCTTTGAAACAACGCAAGCCCTGGCCAAGAGGTTTCAGAAAACTCCGGTCGCAGCCAATGACTTTCCGGGCTTTATATCGAATCGCATCCTGCTTCCCATGATAAATGAAGCCATCTTTGCGTTATACGAGGGTGCAGGAACAGCGGAGGCCATAGATTCCGTGATGAAGCTTGGCATGAACCACCCTATGGGGCCGCTGCAGTTAGCAGACCTTATAGGGCTTGATACCTGCCTTTCGATCATGGAGGTCCTGCACGAAGGTTTCGGAGATCCGAAATACCGTCCGTGTCCCTTGCTCAAAAAATATGTAGACGCCGGATACCTTGGCCGGAAAACGGGACGGGGATTTTACAAATATTGAAAGCAGGTTTCAGGCAAAAAGAACCTTAACACTGTGCTGTTCTCAAGGCATAGTCGCAAACCTCAAGCCAAAAAGCAGGAACAGGCGGGGCTGCAATCACAAAAGAGAGGCTGTTGCCACTTTTTACACAGGCGTCAGATTGTTACCAGAAATGCTTTTCCCCGAAACTGCCATCGTGCGGCAGAAACTGCCCAGAAAAGAAATCAAAGATATTCCCGCGGCAGTGCAGAGGGCCTTTCAGACGCTTAATCTAAAAGCGCGAACTAAACCCGGCGATTCCGTAGCTGTTGGCGTGGGAAGTCGCGGCATCAGTAACATTTCTCTCATTGTCAAAGAGTGCCTCAGACTTCTCAAAGAGCGTGATCTGAGCCCATTTATCGTCCCCGCAATGGGAAGCCACGGAGGGAACACACCAGAGGGTGAAATCTCCACCTTAGCCCACCTTGGAATTACAGAATCTTCAATGGAAGTGCCGATAGTTGCGGTAGATGATGTAATACAGGTCGGTACACTTAAGACTGATGTACCAATTCTCCTGGACAGAGCCGCTGCAGAAGCCGGCCACGTTGTCGTTATTAACCGGGTAAAACCTCACACAAAGTTTCATGCCGCTATTGAAAGCGGCCCGACGAAGATGCTGGCTGTCGGCTTCGGCAAACGGCAGGGAGCCGCCGTCTACCACCGTGCTGCTATCCGGTACAGCTTTGACATCCTGCAAGACGCGGCCCGACATATTCTGAGTGCCCGCTCTGTCCTCTTCGGCCTCGCCATAGTTGAAGATGCTTGCAAAAATGTCGCCCGGATCTCTGCCATGACCCCTGAGAATTGGTTTGAAACTGAACGCACATTGCTTAAAGAGGCACGCCTTATGATGCCGCGCATCCCGTTCGACCCGATCGATGTCCTTATCGTAGATGAAATCGGCAAGGATATCAGCGGCATTGGGATGGACTCCAATGTGACAGGCAGACACCGTGACCTCGCGGGGGATTTCTTTACTGCGCCCCATGTGAAACGAATATTTGTAAGAGAGCTGAGCCCCCGCTCAAACGGAAATGCCAACGGGATCGGGCTGGCGGATTTCACGACGCAGCGCCTGGTAGATGCCATTGACTTTGAAAAGACTTACACAAATGCCCTTACTGCTATCTCTCCCGAAAAGGCTGCCGTTCCGATGCATTTCCAGGCAGATCGTCAGTGCATTGAGGCATGCCTCCATACTATCGGCATGATAAAGCCAGAGGCGGTTCGCCTCGTCCGCATCAAAAACACAGCCACTCTCGACAGACTTGTTGTCTCAAAACCCCTCGAAAGGGAAATTGCCCCGAACCCAGATCTCGAGATGGTCACGCCCTGGCGACCGATGGAATTTGATGAAAAAGGCAATCTCTGCAGCCTGTAAGGGAACTTAGTTCGCTTCGCTCACAATTGGTCGAGTGGTCAAGTAGTTGATTA
>QMMV01000308.1 GCA_003647435.1 Deltaproteobacteria bacterium
CGGCAATTTCGGGCAGATGATCATGAATCTGGTGGTCAATGCACGGGATGCCATGCCTGAGGGCGGGGAAATAACCATCAAGACCCGGAATGTACATGTAGACGAAGAATATTGCAGGATTTATAGGGTCGCACGCCCCGGCAAGTTTGTACATGTATCGGTCAAGGATACGGGAGTTGGAATGGACCAGGCCGTCATCGACCGCATCTTCGATCCTTTCTTCACCACTAAAGGGCCTGAAAGAGGAACCGGTATGGGGCTTGCGGTGGTCTATGGTATCGTGAAAGAGCATGGAGGGTGGATCACCGTGGAAAGCTCCCCGGGTAATGGAGCCATCTTCAACATATACCTGCCGGCATGTACCATGAAATCGGAGGAAGAAAAGAAAGCTTCGGTCTCTTCGGAACTGTTCAGAGGGAGCGGGGAGCGAATTCTGTTGGTGGAGGATGATGAATCCGTGAGAGAGTCCACCACGAAATGGCTTTCTAAAAACGGGTATGCGGTATTTGGCGCAAGCGGTGTGCAGGAGGCATTGGATATCTTTCAGGAAAGTAGAGGGAACTTTGATCTCATTTTGGCTGATGTTATTTTGCCGGATGGAAGAGGGCCGAAGCTGGCGCAGCACATTGTTGGATTAAAGCCGGAAATCAGCGTTTTGTTCGTCAGCGGGTACAGCGGGGAAAGGTCAGACTGGAGTAGTGTTCAGAAAGGAGGGTATCCTTATTTACAGAAGCCGTATTTCCTGACAGATTTGCTTAAAGTTGTGAGTGATACACTGAAAAAAAAGTAAAGATTTTATTTTGCCCATCGGATAGCGGCCTGACTGGCTGAGTGTTTTCCATGCTGTTGTTGCTCACCTATCCGCTGCACCTACCGAAGTTACTATCTTTCCCGTAATATTTGAGCGGCTCTTTGTTCAGCCGCAGAAGCATAGAGGCTGCTGAGGATCCTCTTTTTATACCCCTTCCCGCCAAAAGCTGGACTGCCGGCTTTCGTTTGTCGCCCTCTCCCGGCGAACGAAAAGACCACATCTCGGTGCTCTCCGTACCTCGGCCGTGAAGACATGATCTGGGGTATCGGTTTAGATTTTTGGTAGCACTTTAGCTCGTTTAAAAAACAGATATACGGAGCGGACAGGCCATCCGATTGGAGACCGTCTCAAACTCGGACAGTGAGCCAGTTTCCAATCGGATGGCCTGTCCGCAATAATATTTTCAAAAAGCTAAACTGATACGATTTTTGAAAATATCATCGCGCCAATACCGTCCGATTGTAAACCCCGGAAGCTGAAACCCGAATGGTAGCCTGCCCGCTCCTTATGTGTATTTTTGAAAGAGCTAAAATGATGCGATTCTGGAATCGATTTTTTGTCAAATTCAGATAGAAATGCTAAAATAGATAAGCAGGGTAATTTCTATGAAAAGCACTTCAGAAAACCAGGACGAAAGCGCCAGGCCCGGATTAAAACGGCCGAGATCCGGTGATCGCATACGCTCGGCTCGCGATTATTTCCATAAGCAGCTGGTGCGCCTGCGGGGTACTCCTGAACAGATCGCCGGTGGCGGGGCTATAGGGCTATTTGTGGCCATGACGCCAACCATTGGCATCCAAACCTATATAGCTGTGCCGATCGCGGCTCTTTTCAAGGTAAATATAATTGCAGCAGCAATCACTGTTTGGGTCACTAATCCTGTCACTGCACCCTTTATTTATGGGTTTAATTATCTGCTGGGAGCAAAGCTGCTCGGATACCCGCTAAAAGCGCCATTTTTTTCCAACCCTTCATGGGAAACTCTCTGGCATTCTGGAAAGGGGGTGTTTCTGGCTATGTCGGTGGGGGGGATCCTGACAGGAAGCGTTGCAGCAGTGGCAGGCTATTTCTTCGTACTGAGCTTGGTTAAGGTTGCCAGGGAAAAAGCCAGCCGGCGGAGACACAGAAGGAAACGGTAAGGGTTATTGTTTCTCCCACCGAAACAGCTCTGTAACCTTGCTGAGTGTGCTGCCTTCTTTAATTTCTTCTCGGATTCTGTTTTCCCTCTCCAGAACATCCATCCCGCGGTTGGCATACTCGGTGGCAATCGAGACCGGAAGGACCACGACTCCATCATCATCTCCCAAAATCCAGTCCCCGGTTTCCACCTTTTGGTTGCCAACGATGACGGGCACGCCAATCTCGCCAAAACCCTTCGGTTCACCAGCATTGGGCATAATCAATCTGGCAAACGCCGCAAATCTCATCTGCGAAATATCGTAGGTATCACGTATAGCACCATCTATGAGTACGCCAGCCAGATTCTTTTGCATAGCAGAATGTGTTGCCAGCTCTCCCCAAACGGCCGGGCCAACACCCCCTGCGTCGATAACGATGACATCCCCTTCTTCAGCCGTATCGATGGCTTCTACGGGTTTTGCCCAATCACCGGGATACGTCCTTACTGTTACTGCCTGACCTACCAGCTTGATACCTGTAAAAAGGGGTCGGAGTCCTTGCAGCACACCACCCCTGTGTAAAGCATCTGAGAGATTCGCTGCAGAGATTTGCTGCAGGATTTCTCGAATTTGTGCTTCAGAACCCCTTTTAAAAAGCCTGGTTGGGATGGCAACCCCTTCTTCCATGGCCTTTTTTATGGTACTGGCCGCCTGTCGGGGATTAACGGCCTTCGTAATTGCACCGCCTACAATAACGATAGAGGCCCCGGCTTCGATTGCTCGAGGTGCAGTTTCAGAATTTATTCCGCCTGCCACTCCTACCGGAACGGAGACGCTTTCGCAAACCCTCCGCAGTGTTTCGAATGGGTCTTTTGCCTCCATTTGTTCGTCTATGGAGCAATGAACCGTGATGTAGTCAGCTCCGAAGGCCTCGACTTCCCTTGCCCGCGACACAGGGTCTTTCACAGCAATCAGGTCAACTACGATCTTTGCGCCGTAGTTTTTTCCCGCCTGTATACATTCACGAACAGTAGCATCGCTGGCAGCACCTAAGACATCGACAATGTTGGCACCTGCCTTAGCTGCGGTTTCAACCTCGATGCGGCCCGCATCCATGATCTTCATATCGGCAACAATTGTGGCGTGCGGAAAGTGCTTCCTCAGTTGGCGGACAGCCTCAAGCCCTTCGCTTTTAATCAGTGGTGTGCCGGCCTCGAGCCAGTCTACGCCGCCAGATACTGCAGCCTCGGCATTCTTCAAGGCACGCTTCAGATCAACAAAATCAAGAGCCAATTGCAGAACCGGTTTCATTCGTATACCTCCAAATTGTCCGGAATTGACAACTACACCCCGATGTTGCATTAGAACTCGCGTATCAGTTTAGCTGTTTCAAAAAACAGACACAATGAGCATACGGGCAATCCGGTATAGACCGCCTCAAACTCGAGCATAACCGAGCGTAAAGAAAGAACAGCGCCTGGACGGTACAATAA
>QMMV01000309.1 GCA_003647435.1 Deltaproteobacteria bacterium
CCACCTGTATTGGGAGTATCCTAAGTTTTCCCACGGAAATCCTGACAGTAAAAATCCCCTGACATATTCCAGCCCCGCCCACAAAAGGGGGGCGGACCAGAAATAGAAGCGGGAGCGTGCCCGTAAATGCGCCATCAATACTGCAAACAAAGAAGGATAGAGGCTCAGGTATGCGACCAGCAACAAGAGTATGACCCAGCAGAAGACAAAGGGGAGGCTGGTATAGGCATCCATAACCCCGGCAATCCAATACAGAAGCGTGGTATAATGGAATATGCCGGTGAGAAATCCCAGCTTCAGACTTACAGTTGGCGGTTTGTCTTTGATTGCATAAAAAAAGGGGACAAAAGCGACCCAGGCCAGGAATTGGTGATCCCACTTGGGAAAGGAAGCAGTGAGAAGGAGCCCGGAAATTATTGCCAGTACAACATCCCCGGGCGATGCTTTAGGAGTTGAAGCGATTGTCGATAACCCCCCCTGATGGCTTGCCGTATTGTTTTAAAGTGGATGGTTCCACAAGTTTGATCATTACTTCAAACCCTAACAACTGGAAGAATTGTTTCCGCAAAGTTCTCAGTGTATTTTCAATAACTTTCATCTCATCCGGGAAAATGGCTTCATTGATTGCAAGCCATATCTCGAGCATATCCCGGTAGCTTTCTTTGTAGAGGTGAAGTAAAAAGCGTGGAGTAAAGTCTTCAGCAATTCCCTTTAATATTTTCTCGATCTGGGCGGGGTGAACTTTAACACCCCGGATTGTGAGGAGCCCCCCTGTGTGCCCTGTGACCTGATGCATTCGCAAAAGGGTCCTGCCGCATGTGCAGGGGTCCCTGAATATCGAAGCAAGGTCTCCTGTGCGAAATCGAATAAGGGGGAATGCCCTAACTGTCAACGTGGTCAGGACTACCTCCCCGACCTGGCCGGGGGCACAAGGAGTGCCGGTGTCCGGATCCACAATCTCAAGGAGAAAATGATCCTCGCTGATGTGTAGGCCGTTTTTTTTCTCACACTCATAGGCTACTGCCGGTCCCATCAAATCAGCCGGTCCGTAACCGGCCATTACCTGAACATTGAACCCTGATTCCAGCTTGTCACGGGTATCCTGTATTAAAGGTTCTCCCACAGTCAGGATTGCTTTTAGTGCAAGGCTGTCAGCGTCCATGCCGAGAGCTTCCATGACGTGGAGTACATGCATGGCGTACGAAGGGGTGGTGAGTAGTACCGAAGTCCTATAATCCTGCATTACCATAAGCTGCTTGGAGGTGCTTATATGGGACATGGGCATAACAGAGGCTCCGATGTTTTCAGCACCTTCCTTCAGAACGCGGCCCAAACTGGATAAAGCCGGGTTTAGGCATATCTGTACCACGTCGGTGTCAACAACCCCGCCTGCAGTCAAAAACCGCGATGTTATGGTGTTCCTCAGTTTCAGGTCATTCCTCGTGTAACCGACAACAACCGGCCTGGCAGTGGTTCCTGCTGACGAACTGATCCGGACGATGTCCCTGAGCGGTACGGCAAACATGCCATAGGGGTAGTTGTTGCTTAGATCTTCCCGGCTGGTAAAAGGGAACCTTGTAATCTCTTCTACGGAAGCAACAGCCCCGGGTTGGATCCCGAGTTCATCAAACTGTTTTTTATAAAATGAGACATTCTTGTGGACCCGGTTCAGGGTGCTCTGGAGCCGTTCCAGCTGTACCTGTTCCAGGCACTCCCTGTTCATCTGTTCATTTTCCGCATCCCAGCACTTCAAGCCTTCTCCCTCCCTTCCCAGAACGTCTTGTAGTCTTTACCAAGATAGGCGCGTTTGACCTCATTGTCGTTTAAGATCTCCTCCGAGCTTCCCTGGAGAATGACCCTGCCGGTTTCCAGGACATATCCCCTGTCCGATATGCGCAGTGCGGCACGAGCATTTTGTTCCACCATCAGGATTGTTACGCCCTTGTCGCGAAGCGCCGATGTTGTGTTCATGATATCTCTGACTATCAGAGGCGCAAGCCCCATGGAAGGCTCGTCTAAAAGAAGCAGTTTTGGTCGTGCCATGAGGGCGCGGCCAATAGCGAGCATCTGCTGCTCGCCGCCCGAAAGTGTGCCTGCAATCTGCTTGACTCTCTCTTTCAGCCGCGGGAAAAGCTCAAAAATCCATTCCATGTCTCGTTCGATAGCTTTCTTTTCTTTTTTCTTGAAACGCAGATAGGCCCCTAATTGCAAATTTTCCAGCACCGTTAGCGGGTGGAATATCTGTCGTCCTTCAGGTACCTGGCTGATCCCGGCAGCAACCACTTTTTCGGAAGAAAGCCCTGTGATTTTGCGGCCTTCAAAATATATTTCACCTTCTGCACATGGGATTAGACCGGAAATGGAGTTTAACAAGGTTGTCTTGCCTGCGCCGTTGGCACCTATCAAAGAAACTATCTCTCCGGGGCGGACGTGAAGTGACACATTTTCTAATGCCCTGATCCGTCCATAATAGGCATGAAGATTTTTTATCCTAAGCACTGCCTTCCTCTCCTAAGTAAGCCGAGATGACTTCAGGGTTGTTTTGAATCTCCCGTGGGGTCCCTTCAGCGATGTTGACCCCGTAGTTGAGGACTGTGATTTCGTCAGAAATCTCCATAGCCACTTCCATATTGTGTTCTACCAGGAGGATGGTGACTCCCATCTCTCTTATTCTTAGAATCAACTCGCACAGGTTTCTGCTTTCAGAGGGATCAAGACCGGAGGCAGGCTCGTCGAGCAAGAGGAGCTTCGGCTCTGTAGCGAGTGCTCTGGCAATTTCGAGATATCGCTGAAGCCCAAATGGAAGATCTGAGGCACCTTCATGGGCACGTTTTTCCAAACCGACAAATCTCAAAAGCTCCATGGACCTGTCCAGGATGGCCTTTTCCTCCCGTCGTGCTGAGGGCAACCTGAACGCACCGCCAAGCAGACCGGTCCTGGTCTTTACGTGCCGTCCCATCATAGTGTTTTCGAGGACGGACATGTTTTCAAAAAGCTCCACGCTCTGAAAAGTACGGGCAATCCCTTTTTTAGCTATTTCATGGGGCTTCAGGCCGTCAATCCTTTCGCCGAAAAAAAAGATGGACCCTTTGCCGGGGGGATAGACGCCGGTGATAATATTGTACAGCGTCGTTTTGCCCGCACCATTTGGCCCGATTAGCGACTTTACGTGCCCCTCGGTGACCGAAAAAGACACATTTGCCAGAGCGGTCAGGCCTCCAAACGATTTCGTTACATTTTCTACTTCGAGAATCCTTTGCATTCGAGCTGTAAGTACTCAGATTACACGGTTGGGAGTTTAAGCTCTTCCGGGGGTATCTATCACTTTAGCCCTTTCGTAACACGTTAGCTCTTTTAAAAAACAGACATACGGAACGGATAGGCCATCCGAAATGCTCTCAGAC
>QMMV01000310.1 GCA_003647435.1 Deltaproteobacteria bacterium
AGTAGATTATCTCGCCATTTGTCAAGAAGATAAAGGGTGCCGCTATCTTCTTTGCATAGGGAAGAGCCTGCTGTTTAGCAGTGTAGGGTTCAATGGCGGAACGTTTGGCTTCGATAATCGCGGGAGGTCGGCCACGACGATTAAGAAGGACGTAATCAGCCCGACCGGTTGAGATTTCGTCGCCATCCTTTGTCTTGGTGGCAGATTGTACTCTATACCGTACAACCGGCTCGGCAACTATCCATGTCATATCACGAATTGAAATCTCCGTGAGCACCTGTGACTTGTCAGCAGGCTCCCATCCCGCTTGCCGGAGCAAGTCGTCTATCACTATCCTTGCATCTGCTTCGGTCGAAAACTTTTTCACAAGCGCTCCTCCTGTTGTTTCATCTGGTCATTGATACTCCGGAAAGTAGTCTGCTAAATACTTGCCTTTGTAATAGACGTCACAGACTAAACGTCCCCGGTCGACCGTATGAGCTGTGCGCAGGTCGACTTGTTTTCCAAGAATGAGCCTCGACAATTTCTCTTTGGCTCCTTGTCCGCCGTATGTGTGCAGTTCAGGTGCATTGTAGCCTGTCGGACGAACATGGGTACCGATCTGACCTTTCCATTTCCACTGAGGCGAAACTTCAAAAGTGTCGCCATCGATGATTGAGATGACTCTGAATGCTGACATGATTGCTCCTTTCTTGCTTTGAGTTCACTCCCGTCACTCTCGCAAGGCAAATAGAGCAATAGGCATGCCACATCTGGCGAAACCGCGTAACCGACTGATACTACATAACTTACCGCAATTCAGCCCTTTTAGTAGAACAATACATTTTCAACCACGGTTGAAACATCTTCAACCCTGGTTAAAGTCTGACTTGGAGCGCTGCAAAAACTTATGCACGGCTTGCGGCGTGATTCCCAGCAATCGAGCAGCTTTGCTTTGATTACCATCAGAGGTCTCAAGGGCGCGAAGAATAAGCTGCTTACGTGCGCTATTTAAGAACTCTTCAAGCGAAAACCCTTCATAAGGTTCGGGGAGCACATCCAGAGGATCAGCATAGGTAACCGGCTCGGTAATTAGGAGATCGTCTGCTTCCAACACCTCGTGCCGGCTAAGCCTTGCAGATCGCTCAATTACATTTTCCAGATCCCGTATATTGCCCGGCCAACTATGTGCCTGAAGTCTTGCCAAGGCTCCAGGTGACAACCGCTTAGGTCTTTTCAAGGAATCGTTAACTCTATCGAGAATATGCAGAGCTAGTTTGGGAATATCACTTCGGCGTTCCCGTAATGGGGGAAGCGTTATTTCACCGACATTAAGACGGTAGAAGAGATCTTCACGGAATTTTCCCTGGCGTACTTGCTTGCGTAGGTCGCGATTTGTAGCGGCAACGATACGTACATCCACTCTGTGCGGTTTTCCGGCACCAACTGGTTCAACAAGACCATCCTGCAATACTCGGAGAAGCTTTGCTTGGGCAGCAAGGGGTAAATCCCCCAATTCGTCAAGAAACAGTGTGCCCTTATCGGCTAAGTCGAATTTACCGAGTTGATCGTTAGTTGCTCCGGTGAAGGCCCCTTTCTTGTGGCCGAAGAGGATGCTTTCTATAAGGTCTTCTGGAATAGCAGCACAATTGATTGCAACGAAGTTCTCTTTTTGTCGTCCACTCAACCGATGAATGAAACGGGCAAAGAGTTCTTTTCCTGTGCCTGTTTCGCCAAAGATTAGAATTGGGGAGTTTGACGGAGCGAGCATTGCTCCAGTCTCGAGTGCACGACGCATGGCCGGGTGATCACCCACAATCCCTAATTGGGCCGCTGCTGCATCAACGTCCACAATACTGTCTTCGACCTCAATTGCTGTTCCTATTTGTGATCTAACTACAGGAAACTCACGCGAAGTGAGATCAACTTCAGTGACCAATGGTCGCTCTTTGGTAACAAAATGAGGTGGGCGAACGTGAAGGAGACGAGCCGGGATTTCTCCTGCTGCAGCTAAGAGAACCCAACAAGCATGCATCTGGGGCGTGCCAGAGGCGACTGCAATATAGAAAGCCGCTTCGTCTAACGTCTCTTGTATAACGTGGATATGTTGTCTAAGTCCCTTCAATATAGCCGTATAGTCGGTCGGATCATCGAGATTAACACCAAGTATCTCGACCTTCGTATTGGCATGAGAATCCATAATTGCTTTTTTCGTTTCTTTAGTTACTTGCTCGGTGCTTGGTGTGGAAAAAAGGAAAATAACATCGAACGGGCGGGCGGAAAGAAGAGACAGGATTGGCCCCGGTTGTTCCTCTTGCCCAACCAGTCCCTTAAAATAAGGGTCGTGAAAACCTGTAAATGTGAGTAGAACATCCATTATTTCTTATCCACCTTCAAACGCTCGATGTCGTTATCAGCAGCTCCTCCCGACCTCACCCATTCGTCAAATTCCGCCTTCCGAAGCTTCCAAAACCAGCCCATCCTGTGCATCGGCATTTGTTTTTCGGCGATCCACTTATAGACTGTATCCCGCTTGATACCAAGATAGGCCGCGATCTCATCCACTGAGAGCCATCGATCTTCCAACATGTCAATCTTCCCTTCAGTACTATTGAAGCCCTTAGGACATTCTCATTTGCAGAATACCTTGTTATCATCTGAAAATGTGAATTTTTGTCCAATAAATCAATAAAAACAACAAAATCATACTAAATTTACATAGGAAGTCAAGATTTTCCTGGTACTGGCCTTTCCCCATTTTTTGTGACACCCTTCATCTTGAGCGAAACTGGCCGAGCGCAGTGGGGTACCCATCAAGGTGAGCAGGAAGGGGAAAACCCCGCCTTGAGCGGGGAAGGGGCAACTATTTCGGCGTCTTACAAACCTTTGCTGGGTCACTACGGAAGGGCGTGAAGCGAAAGATGAAGAGTTCCAGATAAAATAGACTTATAATGTTTGTAACTTTCATCCAGGGTCAACTCGCCTCTAATTATCGATCTCAGATCATTTCGTGTTGTTTCCAGCTCTTCATAGGTCACATTTTCAGCGATCATGCCTTTTAAGGTATTGGTGCCACGGATGTTTTTGAGAATTATTTTCGCCCCTGGGATTAATCTTTTGATAGCTTCAGAGATACGAATTAATGCATGGCTGATATCATCCAGGGCAAAGTCCCTCTCGTTTAGAGGAAGGTATGTGAGGTCTATGTCCACTGAGATACGAGGAAGATCTCGGATAAAGAAATTGATCGCCGTGCCTCCTTTCAGGGCGAACACTTCCTCTCTGCGAATCAAAGGTAAGATTCTGAGAAGCAATTCGGCCTGCCTGAAAAAGACCGTGTCTTTCATGCAGAGACCTCTGTATAGCTATCCCGGGGAACCGTGATTAGATATTTCCGGTCATACTTTCCGTTCGGGACGATCA
>QMMV01000311.1 GCA_003647435.1 Deltaproteobacteria bacterium
AGTGAAGGCGCGCTTTACGCGCCGGAACTTGCGGCCGCTGCATTTAAACAGGCTGCCGGAGATACCCTGGAAGCTGCTTTTCTGCTGCGCGCATACCGCTCCTCTGTTAGCCGGATTGGGGCAAGTGAGATTGTTGACACGGAAAGGATGAGAGTTGTACGGCGGGTCAGCGCTGCATTCAAGGATATCCCGGAAGGGCAGATCCTTGGTGCCACCCCGGATTACACGCACCACCTTATCCGCTTTGAATTGCTAACAGACGAAGCTGAAGCGAGGGATAGGGTAACACAGGCCTTTGAAGCTCTTACGCAAGAAGGCGAACCCATTGCTGATACTTTTCCCAAAGTGGTCCACATGCTTCGGGCCGAAGGACTTCTTCCTCAGAAAAAGCCCGGCAGCGCACAGCCTTATGACATTACATTGCAGTCGTTTGAGTTCCCAGCCCCCAGGAGTGCCCGTCTTCAGGCTCTGGCAAGGGCAGAAACGGGTTGCATACTCGCCCTGGCGTACGCCAATATGCGGGGGCATGGCCATGTCCACCCGGTGATCGGTGAGCTGCGTCTTGGCGAGGTTCCGGTCTATTTCAAAAGTTCGGAGGGCAAGGAAGCTGATCTGCTTGGCTGGGTGCGTGTGACTGAATGCGAGGTGATCACCCGGATGGAAAAGAGTAAAACCGATTCCAGGCCGCAGTTTACCCTGGGATACGGGCTGTGTTTTGGACACAATGAAACCAAGGCGATCAGTATGGCGGTCTTGGACCGGGCCCTGATGAGTAAAGATCCAAAAAGCCCCACCGAAGACCAGGAGTTTGTCCTCCTGCATACTGACGGCATTGAGGCTTCTGGTTTTTGTCTGCATTACAAACTGCCTCATTACGTGACATTTCAAACTGATCTGGAGCAGATACGTACAGTCAGGACGGAAAAGGAAACTATAAATGGCTGAGAGATTACAGGCCCTTTTAGGGCAAAAAGGCAATTGCAGGCATTATACTTTTGCCTATCTGGACGAAAGCGCAAAACGGGAGATCAGAAGACGGACATTAAAAGCTGTTGCCATTCCCGGGCATCAGATCCCTTTTGCGAGCAGGGAAATCCCTATTGCCCGGGGCTGGGGGACAGGCGGCCTGCAACTGACAATGAGTCTAATCGGGCCGGAGGACGTGCTCAAGGTGATCGATCAAGGGTGCGATGGTTCTGTCAATGCCGTTAACCTGCGGCGTCTGGCCACCCTGACCACCGGCTGCCGAACCACCACCCGAACCAGTGACGCGACACTGATCCAGACGCGCCACAGAATCCCTGAAACGCCTCTTACCAGAGGACAGATCATCATATTTCAGGTTCCCTATCCTGAGATCCTGCGTTTCGTAGAACCGAGGGAAACCGTTACTCGCCGTATGCACGCAGAAGGGGCCTACCATCGTATGTGGACCTTTCTCTACGAAAACGTAGTCCAGTGGGGGAGGATTACCATCGGTTTTCGCTATCCGGTAATGGTGCATGGCCGATATCTGATGGATCCGAGTCCGATTCCCAGGTGGGACATCCCTAAACTCGACCAGTCACCTGCTTTGATGCTCTTTGGCGCCGGACGGGAAAAGCGTATCTATGCTGTGCCTCCATTTACAAAAGTTGAGCCTCTTGCCTTTAAGGATATCCCTTTTGAGGTTGAACACCAGGCCGGGGCACGATGCAGTCGGTGCGGGGCAACAGATGTTTTTTTAGACGAAATACCGGACGAGGAAAGCGGCCGGATCCGTTGGGTCTGTTCAGACACCGACTATTGCGATCAACGGCTTGCAGCACGGGGGGAATCACATCGTGCTTAATAGCCAATCACCTTTGTTACATGTTCGGAGTTTATCCAAGCAGTACGGTCCTTCATGCAGTGCCTGTGCCAGGCTTACAGGGCCTGAGCAGGGAACCAATATCTGCCCGGAATGCGGGGGTGTGGTTGCCTGTTGGGAGGTAAGCTTTAATCTCTTCCTTGGCGAGGTACTCGGTATTGTCGGCGAATCAGGATCGGGCAAATCGACCATCCTGCGGTGTCTTAATCTTGATGAACCGCCAACGACCGGAGAGGCCTTTCATTCAGGGGTCGACAAAGGCAAGACAAATCTCTTTACCCTTTCATCTCAGCGTAAGAGGCTCATCCAGTCTAGCCTGTTGGGAATTGTTTACCAATCTCCACATTTAGGGCTCAACTTAGACTTCAGTGCGGGGGCAAACGTGGCCGAGCGGTTATTGATCCAGAACAATACACCTGAATACAGACGGATACGAAAGCGCACATCCTCACTCCTGAATAAGGTGCAGATGCCGGTAAAGCGGATCGATGAGCTTTCAGGAGCCTTTTCAGGCGGCATGCAGCAGCGGGTTCAGCTCGCCAAGGCCTTAGCGCCCCGGCCCATGCTCCTTCTTCTTGATGAGCCGACATCCGGACTTGACGTCTCAGTCCAGGCGAGCGTTCTTGACCTGATCGCATCCTTGCAGCGCAAGACCGGCGTTTCCATGCTTGTGGTCAGCCATGACCTTGGTGTTATCCGGCTCCTTACACACCGGACTCTGGTCATGAAAATGGGGCGAGTGGTGGAGCGAGGCCTAACGGATCAAATATTGGAAGACCCCCAGCACCCTTACACACAGGAACTGGTAGCAAGCGTATTATGAAAAGGAAAACCAAAAGACTATACAACAATCCAAACGGTTGTCTTCTTTCGGTTGAAAACCTGGAGAAGACTTTTTGCCTTCACCTATTAAAAGGCATCCGAGTTGAGGCTGTCCAATCTCTTTCCTTTCAGTTGCAGCAGGGGGAATTTGGCGTACTTGTAGGGCCGAGTGGTGCAGGAAAGACGACCGTGCTCAAATGTATCTACCGCACATACCTGCCCACAGGTGGGACAATCCGGTATCAGTGCTCTGATAATAGTATAGTAGATCTGGCAACCTGTTCCGAACAAATGGTTCTTGAGATAAGGAAGACAGAAATTGCCCATGTCACGCAGTTTCTCCGGTGTGCCCCGAGAGTACCGGCCGAGGAAGTGGTGGCTTACCCACGGATGACACAGGGCATCTCGCAGAAAGAGGCGGTAGAGGAGGCAAGAGAACTTTTGCAGCGTTTTGCAATTCCGGAAAAACTCTGGCAGGCCTATCCGATTACCTTTTCGGGTGGTGAACAGCAGCGGATCAATCTGGCCAGGGCGATCGTCCAGCGCCCCCGGCTGCTTCTCTTGGATGAACCAACAGCAAGTCTTGATAGCCGGGCTATCGAGCGTTTTCTGGCTGCTTTGGAAAGTATTCGCAAGAAGGGAACAACATGTCTGGGCATTTTTCACAACCAGGACATGGTCCGCTCACTGGCAACGCAGGTAATAGAGGTAAGGCCCTTGAACGGAGTGTA
>QMMV01000312.1 GCA_003647435.1 Deltaproteobacteria bacterium
GGCATAGCTCCCCGTGCTCGGGGCTGTAGTACCAGTTGTCATTTTCCACCGACAGGGTCATCGTTGCTCACTTCTCCACTAGGCCCCGGCCGAGCACAATCTCTTGAAATCTCCTTCATCGCTGTTGCTCTCGCCAGCGTTCCACAACATCCCTCACCATTTCCTCATTACCACATTCCTTTTGCCACGCTTCGGCGTATGGAACGTCTGCGCTATGCGGTCGCCTGTCTTCCGGGATTTCGTTAAAAAGCATCCGTACTGGAACTGCTGTTCCCTCACCGACTACCAGCGCCTCCCGCGTGCGCAGTGCTGGAAGAGTATCAACCAGACTTCTAACGCTATCTGGAAGTGCTCTTCGTACAAAGTGCTGATCCTGCTCATTGCTCATCCGAAGAGCGATAATCGTGTTACATTGAGAAAGTATGCTCTCTGAAAGTTCGGATGGTCTTTGTGTCACTAGGGCGAGCCCAACACCATATTTCCTTCCTTCTTTTGCAATGCGCGCCAACGCACGCTTCGTCGGCTGGAAGGACGCCTCCTCGCTCCTCGGGGCGTAACGATGCGCCTCTTCGCATACGAGAAATAATGGAATCTCAGACCGCTTTGGGTTCCAAAGAGCAAAGTCAAAAATAGTGCGACAGAGGACTGATACCACAACATCCACGACATCTGATGGGACACCTGACAAATCTATTATGGTCAATGGCTTCCCTTGATCCGGTATCCTGAATAACTGTGATAATAGATCTGCAAGATTGTCGGATACGCTATCATCAGGACGCAAAAGAAACTCAAACCGCTTGTCTGCTTGTAACGTTTCAATCTTTGCTAGGATTTTCTCATGCGACTCGGCTTTTGACGCTTGTGACGGCTTTGACGCGTTAATGTTACTGACAAGATCTCCGAGCCTATATGGCACTGGTGTATCTACAGTAATCTTCTCGATAGGCATGGCTTGATCAGGAAAACCTTTCCGCGCCTGCAGAATGGCGTCCTTAAGAATGTTCGTCTGGCGTGTTGCTGCATGTTCAGTTCTACCTATGAAGAGCTCTATGCTCTCTTCGAGGGTTAGCAGCCAGTGCGGTATTTCGAGTGATGTTGGATCAATAATCTCGGCCTTTTCTGGAAAGGCTCTGTAGTATTCATTGTGGGGGTCGAGGAGAATAATATGCGAGTGCGGATATTCCTCGATAATACTGTGTATGAGAAGCGCAACGGCGCATGATTTTCCAGAACCGGTAGTTCCAAGTATCGCAAAATGTTTCCCAAGTAGCTCATTCGTTAGCAGATGAACAGGCAACCCGCGCGCTTGAGCGACACTACCCACTTTAATGGTTGGCTTGTCCGGCTTGGCATAGATCCGACGGAGTTCCTCAACGGTCGCAAGGTAAATCGCTTGGCCGGGCAATGGATAAGTCGAAATGCCTCGTTCGAAATGAAATTCTGCTTCTCCCAACCCTGTCTTGTGACCTTGTCCAAAGAGCTCTATTTCTATCCATTTCGCTGATGATTCGGTACGACCAGCTGTGTTGGCTTGCGTGGAATCCGTCTCCTCCATTCTCAAGGAGATGACTATTCCGAAAATCAGGAGATCGCCAGACTCAATTTTTACAATTGAGCCAACTTGTCCTATCGTATATTTGCGACTTTTATATGTTCGATACAGATCGTCTACAGATGCCTCCAATTCACCGATGGTTCTAGACCCATTCACCTCGATTACGCGGCCTATGCGCAAGACGCTCTGGCTCATTGGTCACCTCCAACCATTAGGTTGACCAAGTTCTCAAACTTCCAGAGATCTAACTCCTTAATCGTCTCCCACTCATCAGGCTCGATGGACGAGCTAATGTATGCGTGTTGTCCGATAAAGACATTAAAACGGTCGTCACAGCGCGCCGCCATTTCCCTTAAACGCTTTTCCTGTTCCTCTTTGTTCTCTTCTGGCCCCACAAAACCGTAGACTGTTAAGTTGCTGCCATCAGCGAGAATGCTATCCTCGATAGCCACGTTAATGTGCTCATCACTAAAACTATAACCAATTACAACGAGTTTATTGTTGGGGCGATCTTCTCTTAGGCGGTCCCTAAAGAGTGACAGTAATGTTTCATAGACGCCGTACTGAGTCTGAACGTACTTTTGTTCTGCTGGGTAGACCACAGCTCTACGGCGATCTTCGACAGCCATCGCGGGCCGGCGCCGAACAGTTTCATCTGCGTCCCGTATCCAATTAACTGAGCCATGCAGTTTGAACACCCTGAAATACGGGCCATTTCCTGGGATCTGGCCGTACAGAGATGGGTCGAAATACGCATTCTCCGCACCGCGGAAACCATCGGTATAGGGAAGCCTTAGCTCTTCCAAACTCGCTTCGATTACGGTGTCATAGTTAAGGCAAAAGATGTCGCAGGTTTTTCTGGATGGATTGTCCGCAAGACGCATTAGGAATTGTCTGTGGGTTTCGCTGCCTCGCCACTCAGTGCCAATGGCTCTAATAATCTCGCTCTGGATAACGGCAACCTCATCATCAATCTTTTCTATTGTCCAACCTTCATAGTTTGGGTTCTTTTGGCAAGATATAAGTTTGCGAAGCCGCAACAGGTAGTTAATAAGGTCTTCGACCGTTGCAGAACGAGCATATGCACCATACAGGTTTTCAATAATAGCCTTGCTGTCTTTTAGCGCCTTCTTCACTTTGTTGGTCAACTCACCCATAAGAGGCTTACCTGCACATTGGCTGCAGCCAGCGCCCATTAGGAAACAGGTGTTAGCATCTATAACCCAATCTAGGACTGTCTTAATAAGCATTACTCTCCTCCCATCCTAGTCACCGCCTGGTCGTACCACATCAGCAGCTTCGGGTCCTCCTGAAGGACTTCCTCCGGGATCTTGCGCGCCACGGCGATGATGGTGGCGTAGTCCCGTTCCTGCCAGGCCCTCTTGAAGCCGGCGCGGACGGCCTCGAGGCGGAACCGAGTCAGCCGTCTGCCCTTAAAGGCCCTGTACTCCTCGAACTCCTTGAGCAGGGTTCTTTCGCGGAGCTTCTCCAGGTCGGCGGCCTTGCCGGGGTCGGGCACGTACCAGCGATCCTTGGCTCGACGTATCAGCCCCGGATGCTGGGTGTGCAGCCCATGCGCGTCCTCGACGGCGCGCCCGGAGGCGAGCTCCTCCTGAATGACCCTGCGCATGTCGGCGCTCTGCCTGAGCCAGGCGACGATCTGCGAGGGTATGGGCCCCTTACCGTCATAGCGGAGGAAATTCTGCTCCAGCATCTCCGAGAGCTCGAGGGGCCTCTCGTGTTTCTGCCAGCCGCCGATCTCCCTGAGGAACTGCGGATGAAGCTCCTGGAAGGTCTGCGGCTTCCTGGTGAGCTGTTGCTTGAGCCACTGGATGGCGGAGGCC
>QMMV01000313.1 GCA_003647435.1 Deltaproteobacteria bacterium
GGCAATCAGTTCATGTTATTGTACCGTCCTGGCGCTGTTCTTTCTTTACGCTCGGTTATGCTCGAGTTTGAGGCGGTCTATACCGGATTGCCCGTATGCGATAATATTTTCAAAAGGCTAAAATGATACAATACTCTTTTTTCTTTAGACTCACTTATAAGCGAGTTTTAGACGTTTTCAAATTTAATCGCCTATCGGCATTCATAATTTCAGGAAAGCCGCCCGAACTTATTGAGAAGTCAGCTCAACCACTCAAGGAAATAAATGGCTGATGGAACTCGTCTTTCAAAGAAAAGAAAAGATAGTTGGAGCCTTCGTGGTCCTCATGATTGTTGTGCTCATGGCTCTTGTTGTGCTCATCGGCAGGGCAAGGCACTGGTTCGAAACCTATGTAACCTACTACACAGTCTTTGATCAAACCTACAATCTGAGCAAGGATTCCCGCGTGAAGCTTTACACGGTGGATGTTGGGAAGGTGACAGGCGTGAAACTCGTGGGCGACAAGGTCAAAGTAGAACTCGCCATTCTGAAGGATTACGCCGGCAGAATAAAAACAGACTCCGTAGCCACAGTGGAAAGCCCAACCTTCATAGGCTCAGAATACGTTTCAATCAAACCGGGCACGGCTAAGGCGCTCCCGATCCCGGTAAACGGCACAATCCCCTCGAGGCCGAAAAAATCACTCGCCGACCTGATGGCAGAATTTGAGGTGGAAAAAACCCTCAAGATGGTTATCAAGAGCATCCAGGACATCTCTGAAACGGTGAAACACCTCAGGGATCCGAAAGGCCCCCTCTACAGCGCCCTGGACAGCGCGGCAGGCATTCTGGCCAACATAGAAGCAATTACGCGCGACATACGGCAAGGGAAGGGTTCATTGGGCAAATTGGTCGGCTCTGAAGAAGCGCTGCAAAAAGTTTATGCCCAGCTTGACCATGTCAACAGCATCCTGAAAAATATCGAGCGTGCCACAAATACCGCCCGGGAAATTGCAGGCAATATTGAAAGCGCTTCGGCGAAAAGCCCTGAAATGGTGGCCGGGCTGAGGAAAGCCCTCGATATGATCAACCAGATACTAACTAACATCGAAAAGGGGAGCAGGGATGTGCCAACAGTTACGAAAACGACCAGGCAGGGCATCAGAGAAATAAGGGACGGGGTGGAAGAAGCCAACAAGGTTATCGAGTCGCTGCAAAAAAATTTCCTGATAAGGCCCGGTCTCCCTCCTGAACCCAAAGGGAAAAATATCCAGACGCGATTAAGAAGGTGAAAACCCCCCGCCTCATACTTGCTCTGAGTCTGTGCTTTTTCGTGCTTTCATGCGCCGGGGGCAAGCCTGTCCGACGTCCCCACCGCCACTTGACGGAAGGGAGCAGAAAAATCGAAAAGGGCCTCCAGTGGTATCAAAAGGGATGCTACCGGAAGTCCCTCAACTATTTTTTCAGGGCTTATGAGCTTTATTCTGCTTCAGATCTCGAGTACGGCGTCGCCATGAGTCTGAACAACATAGGAACCGCTTACAGGGCACTCGGAAACTACGACCGCGCCCTTGCCTTCTTTGAAGAAGCGCAGGCCATCTATTCAGACTCGGGCAATAGAGAAGGAACTGTGAGAGCCCTTTCAAACAAGGCTGCCACCTTGATAGAAATGGGCAACTTAGACGCAGCAGAAGAGATAATTGAACAGGCCCTGACACTTCCTTCTGCAGGCAAAAATGCAGCTCTTTTTACCGCCCTGCTCCAAAACAAGGGGGTCCTCCTGACCAAAAGAGGCCGCTACCGGGAAGCGGAAAAAGCACTCAAGAGCTGCCTGAGCAATGCCAGCGGCCTTGAACCAGCAGATATTGCCTCTCTTAATTCCGCTTTCGGTAACCTGATGCTTCAGGCAGGAAGGCCAACCGATGCAGTTTCCGCCTTTAAAAAGGCCTTGGTCCTTGACCGAAAGCTCGGCTTTTACCGCGGTATTGCAGATGACCTGTTCTACATGGGCATTGCTTTTCTAAGGCTCGGCCAAAAAGAAAAAGCGGTAAATTGCTGGAAAAGGTGTGTCAAGGTCTTTGCCCTAATCGACCTGCCGGAAAAGGTACAGCAGACGATGAAATACCTCCGCGAAACGGCCGGCAAAGCCGGTATAGATATCAAAGCAACAGAAGACTTTCTCGAAAGGTGGCGCCAGGGTATGTTGTACGAGAGCCTGTGTGGGGATTAGATAGTGCTTGACCGAAAGCCCCTGGTTTTTTTGGTCAAAAATTAGAAATTCGGAAAGCTAAATTCGTGATGTTCTCAAGGTGCCAGCCGCAAACAATGGCCGAAATACTGACAATCTACTGACAACAACAAGTTTCCAATCTGTGAGTTAAGCTGATTTTGTTATTCGATATTCGGATTTGTTTCGAATTTGGAATTTCGATATTCGGATTTAGCCTGAATGTATCTGTTCATTCAGGCATTAGATACGGGATTTGGATCTTTTCTTGCTTTGATAAATATTCAGGATGCTCGCCGCCGCTTCTTCAATCGCCTTGTCAGAGACATCTATAACATGCCACCCGGGGTTTTGCTCATAAAACGCCTTACACCAGTCGATCTCGTCGCTTATCCTGACAGGATCTGCATACCTGGCATCGGGAGTGAGTCCAACCTGCCGGAGCCTTGCCTCCCTGACTTTCACAAGGGTTTCAACGTTTATAATAAGGGCAAATATCCTGTGCTGGTCCACCTGAAACAGTTCCGGCGGAGGCGTCATATCGGGATGAAGCGGGACATTGGCGACCTTCCATCCCTGGTGAGCAAGATACGTTGACAGAGGCGTTTTGCCGGTCCGGGAAAGCCCCACAAAGATCATGTCTGCGACCCTCAGGCCCTGGGGCTGTTTTCCGTCATCGTGCTTGACGGCAAAGTTAATCGCCTCGATCCGGCGGTAGTATTCTTCGTTCAATACATGCTGCCGGCCCGGGACCTCCATCGGTTTTTCTTCCAGGAACATGGAAAGCTGCACAATAAAATCGCCAATAACATCAATTGCCTTTATCCCGCAGCTTCTGGTCTCTTCTATCAAAAAGTCTCGCAAGCTCGGCTCCACAATACTAAAAGCTATAAGGGCTCCGTCTTCTGAGGCCCCATTTGAAATCTTGCGGATCTGCTCTTTGCTCCTGACCTGGAAAAACTTCTTGACCTTAAGGTCCTCGCAGAGAAATTGAGCCAGCGACGCCCTGGCAATCTTGTCTATAGTCTCTCCGGTGCCTTCCCCTATCAGATAGATGGTTTTCGTCCGACGAGAACTTTTTCGGTGGATGTTTTCTTTGTGCAATGGTAACACCTTAGCTCTTTTAAAAAACAGACATATGGAACGGATAGGACAGCCGATTGGAGACCGTCTCAAACTCAGACAGTGAGCC
>QMMV01000314.1 GCA_003647435.1 Deltaproteobacteria bacterium
ACTTTGATAGGTGAGTTGGACCATGTCCTGGGTACCACCGGATACCGGCAGATCGAAACAGAACCAGTCCACGTCACTGCTGTTATGAATGGTCAGGCCTGAAAGTTCTGCATGTCCGGCGGTCAGGGTTACATCAGAAGCCGTGTCTCTGCTGTCGTTTTCTTCCAGGGAATCCGGCTGAGGGAGAACAACCATTCCTGATCTTGCAGTGTTATCCCCTTCAACCGGCTCGGTAGTTCCATCAGGGGGTTTGACCACAACCCCAAGGTAATAGCTTCCCGGCCCAATCGCTGCCAGGTCAAGCGCTTCTGTATGCGTTACATCAGCTCCAGCGTCAAGTGCGCTCATGTTCACTGATTTCAACAAGGTGTCTGAAACAGGGTCAATCGTTGAACCAGTTGATATATAATACTCGACGGTAAATGCCTCGCTTGCTGTATCGCCAAAATTGGCGATCTTTGTTGTCACATCTATATTGCCATCGGCAACCTGGCTTTCGTCAATCTGCATCGATTCCACACCCAGGTTCGGTCCCGCTGCATCCGGTGCTGTGATGCTCAACGTATAATCATAATGACCGCCAAGACTACCGACGACCAGGTAATATTGCCCACCGCTCACCCCGTCGAGACTGATCTGATAGTCCCCGTCGGCTACCTTTTCCCCGTTAGCAACTGAGTTCATGTACCTGTCATAGAGACCAAGCATCAAATCGCCTTTCGAATCATCGAATGTAACTTCAATCTGATCCCCTGTGGTACCATCTCCGCTCATGCGGAATACCATCATGTCTTGATCGTATACACTGTGGAGATTGCGATCCACCGAATAGGTTCCCCTGACGACTCCAAGATCAATAAACCAGTTGTTTGCCAGCTCTTGTGTCTCAAGACTATCCGGGGTACCCGCCACAAGTGCCTGTATCTCGCCCACATTGTCTGTCTCATTCAGCTCATCAACCTCGCTTGCGGGATCAACAACTGCACGAACTATAACCTCGGTATCCGGAGTAAAATCAGGCACGGATATTGGAACATCAATGATCAGTTTTTCTCCCGGGGCAAGAACACCAACGGTCACAGCACCAAGATTATAATCTGTACCGGCTGAGACAGCATGGAGTTCAAGCCCAAATGACCGGGCATAATCTGCACCATAGTTGCTGACTGTGACATACGCATGAGAATTGTCAGTACCGGGAAGGAGGTCATACTCAGGTGCCAACCGAATATCTTCCACTGCAAGATTGGCTTTCTCCCGTTTTGCGCTCGTGAGCACAAGGCTGTATTCAAAACAGGCTTCATCTTCTGGAATAACCTGTAGGTAATATTGTCCGGGGCCAACGCCTTCTAATTCAAGCGTCGCCAGCCCCGTTGTTGGATCTACATCTGCCTCTTGCACAATCCAACCTTCCTTATCCAACAGGTAAAGGTTAATGCTGCCGGCTTCATCTGCTCGTTTTAGCTGAACCGCATCTTCAGCAGTTCCGGTCTCACCGAGCTGGAAGGCAAAGACATCTGCATCCCGCATAGAGGCCAGATTCAGGGCAGGGAGCTCGATATCATCCACCATGCCGCCCAGGTCAAAGGCTTCATAGATGTTCTGATTTGACTCGCACCTATCTGGAGGCAGTACAATTTCAATCGGGTAGAGTGCCTCGTTGTCAGATCGTATCGCTTCGCTCACGTTCTCCCGACGGTCTGCAATAAACCCGAAATAGACAGGGCCGACAACTGTTTCCGGCAGAGCAATGCTGAAGGTCTCACTCCATGTTTCTCCAGACTCAAGCGCCGGAACCATGAAGGCAAACAATGTCCCATCTCCAGGATCAAGCTTGTCATCCCGACTCCAGACCAGGGCAGATTCTGCTTCAGGAGAAGCAGTATTTCCTGCATTGGTCACTGTCAGCGTGAGATCCACTACCTGGCCGGGTAGTATGGCAGCAAGACCGCTGTCACTATCAATGGAGGCAACCAGGGCTGCCTTTGAAGACTGCGGTGCTGTGAGCGAAACCGTGTAGCCAACACCGAGCTCTTCGTTGCCTTCAACCACCAGAACGTATTCACCTGCCGGCAAGCCGCCGAGGTCTATTTCACCAGTGGATTGATCCGCAAACACCAGCTCACGCAGGGTACTGCCGGAGACATCAATCAACCGGGCCTCTACATCTGGATTAGTAACATCAAACAGGACTTCAATCTTGTCGGACTCACCTGCTGATTCAATCGTTCGGAACCGGTAGTAATCCCGGTCATTGATGTCGGTCAATGTCATAGATTCAACGGTAGAGGTGCCGGCGACAACTCCCAGATCTGTTGCGGTTACAAGAGAGTTGTTGTCGGTTCCGTCATCATACTGATCAGGTATGGCCATGGTCCCTCGGTTTGGTGGAATTTTCGGAGGCCATACCTCATAAGGCCCGGTGAAGACATTATCCGTTTTGAAAACAACCTGCTCCCAAACATCCTGCTTGAAGAATTCCCAGAGTTCATAGCTTTGCAGCTTAAGAGAAATGTTCATTGGGAACTGAATCTGAGGATTTAAGGGTGATGTCATGTAAGGCCACGTAACGGCGATACCCAGCGCCGCTTCAGCCGTGCCGATGACTCCCGCTACTCCAAATGCCAGATTGGCTTTCCCGACAACCCCGACTGTGCCCTCGATTGTCAACTTAAATTCCTTGAACATAGTCTGGAGAGCATTATTGTTGACCTTCATGCCCGTTGTCGTCTCCGTCTTCAACTGGTAACCAAGCTCAACGCCTGCGGCAAATTGAACAACTGCTCCAAAAGGTGGCAGATTATAGAAATAGTTCCATTTCTGAGGGTATGTAGTAGTAAGGCCGACGGATATCTCTCCCTGGCGCAGATTCAGGTCTTTATCTATAATGAATGGTTGCGAGGTAATGGAAAAGGTATATGAGGGCTCATCATCTGGTTCCCATCCTGTGGTTCCCGGCTTACTCCAGCTATAATCCTTATTCTCGTCGCTTTGAAGGAATTTCCAGATCCCACTCAACCCCGGATTGCTTCCTGCAAACTCCCGGACCTCACTGTAAAAATTCGCAATCGAGGACACATTAATCTCATATTTTGTCACCCCCATCGCATTCAGAAGTGCCTGGGCTGGGATATTCAATTGAAAAACATTAAAGCCGAAGAGTTCGAGGCGGAGCGTCGGTCCGGCGTCCTGGTAGATCACCTCATTTTCCAGATTAAAGGCAAAATGGAGATGCATACCCAGCTTGATGCCGTTATCCTTGCCAGCTAAAAACAGAACGCTTGCCGGTATCTTTTCATGCCATTTCCGCATAATGTTAATCGCTTCCACCCAGTAAGCGTTCATCTTGTCGTTCCAGGTAATCCTTCGTTCCTCATCAGGATTACCC
>QMMV01000315.1 GCA_003647435.1 Deltaproteobacteria bacterium
ACAACAACGAGAGTAAAGCTCGGGATGGCAAGCGCCTGTCGGATCAACGCATTGACGTGATCATCGCCGAAGCCATACCCAATTACAAAAAGTGCTGACTGGGGCTGTACAATCGCGTTTCCCAATCTACGGAACAGCTCAGAATATGGCATACCCAGCGCCTGACCGTACTTCATTGGGGATGGATAAATCAGGACATCGTCTGATTGGCAATCCTGGTTATAGAGTGTCGCATAAAGGCCAAAGGGATTCTCCGAATCAGGTTTACAGCTATGCCAGGTGATTGAGCCATGAAGTTTATACAGATGAAGTGCCCGATCAAATCGATGAACCCGCCCCTCCGTAGTCTGCGCGGGAAAATAGAAATCTATGTCGTAAGACTCCGGTCTGAAAACACGGCGAAGTGTTCCCACAAATCCATCGACAAGGACCGATCCTTCGGCATCTCCGGCTTGTTCAATCAGCGTGTCATAGTTGAGCGTAAACAGGCTCACTCGTCGCAGGTTGAGTGGTCGGGTAAGGACCTTTTTGATGAATTTCCTATGACTTTGGAGCGGATCATCCAAGCCAGATTTCGGTAGGTTAAGTAGAACCGTCAGAGAACCGATGATCTCTTTGATCAAATCGGCCAAATCGTTCTTGCTGATTACCAGCTCGGAGGCACCTGTTAATTTTAATGTTTCTGTTGCCTCGAGCATTCCGGCAAACCACGTATGCAATTGACTAAGAAAATCCTCAAGGTTGAGACCTATTGCAGAGATAGCGTCTTCTTCTTTAGATTGGAACTGCTCATACCGGCTTTCAAATGAAAATTCGCTTTGAGAAAGCATTGAAGCTATTGAATAGAAAAGAGTAATCCATGCCGGCACTGCATCTCCTTGCTGTTCCTCTTTCGCCTTATCGAGAAGCATCCTCTCCAGAGGCTTGGGTATATTTGCAAGTGATACCCCACCGGTAGTAAGTGATGCACCAGCTCCAATAAGGAATGAGACGTTGTCGGTTTTAAGGATCGTCCCGAACCGAACTCGCATTTCTTTGAGAACTTCCTCAAGTGCCTTTTTTGTCTTGTCTTGGTTCTCGCTACTCTCAGGGGCATCGCTCAAGATACCATGAAGATGCCGCTCTATGACATCCTCTTTGCCGATGAGTATCTGATAATCAGACAAGCGGAAGGTCTCGCTCATCGCCTATCCTCCTTTTCTTTCGCCATAGGCTAATGGTCTTGTGCCTAAAAACAGCTCGACCATCTGGTCCGTTGAAGCTCGACGAAAAACCTGTTCAGATAGAAGCTGCGCTTCTCCGCCAGTCTTGTAATCCAGGTCTTGATGTGTTCATGGGTCATCCAGAAGTTTCTCCTTGAATCACCACAACCCACGTGGTGAACCCTGATCCACTTTTTGCAGGTCTCCTCTCCGTTTTCCAGCCGATCTCCTGTTCTCCGAACACAGCGGTCATTGCTTTGGGGACCAGATGATGGGCGATATTGTCACGATCCGATAACACATCGGGGAGGGAGCCTTTTAGTTGTTCTTGGACACCCTTCCAAGGTACGCCATACTGCTTCAACCTGTTGAGAAAAATCTTGTCGTTCTTGAGTGCCTCAATCGATGCGTCTTCATAGGTTGCAAGCGTGTCCTGTTCTTCATCTGCCTCTGGTTCCTCGTGCGGCGTAGCGGACACCGTAGCCTGCAGGGCAGGCAGCGCGGTATCGGCAGGTACCGAACGGCGCGCAGAGGCCAGCGCACTGCTAAACCGCTGACGGAGACTTACGGCGGCGGTGTCAGCCACCGGTTGGTCATACTTCGGATCTCGCGCTTGATATTGGCCTTCAAACGATAGAACACGAATAGGAATTGGGTAGCTCTTACCGCCCACACTGCTCCAGAACACGCCGTGGCCAGGGATCGGTTCGTTCAAAAGGGATGACAGAATATCATCGCTAAAATGTGCATTGGCGCTCTTCACCGCTCTCAAATCACTGGCCGATAACAAATGGAATGCGAACCAGTTGTCCCCCTGGCTCAGGATTTCGCCTGATATTGATCCTGGTTGTTGCGTGATCAGAACGGCCCCCAAGTCGTACTTGCGCCCTTCTTTGACCCAGGATACATAGGGCCCTTCACCGGAACTCCCTGTGCTGCCAAGGACCGCTTGCGCCTCTTCAGCAACGGCAATGACGGGAATGGTCTCAGGCTGGGCTTTTGTGAACTCTTCCTGGTTGTGATCGAATATCCGTCGCAGAATTAGTCCGGATAGAACAAGCGCTGGTGTACCCCGCATTTGAGATACGTCAATAACGCATATTCGGCCCTCCCGGAGGGCTGCGAGAAGCATGTCCATCATTTGACTACTTGGGTCGTGTAGCATCCGAACAATGGTGGTCATGTTGGCTCGCGCAGCGACCATTTCAGCCTCTTGGCCATCCTCGAGCCTTAGAAGTTGCCTGACCGTGTGTCCATCCGCACCATTCCCATCTCGATGGATCAGGTCAACGAGCTGATGCCAATCCGCATCATTCATGCCCTTCAATTTTCGGACGTTCTGCTGATCCTGCTTCTCCGGTGACAGAGCAATTGAAATCACGTCACCAGGCCGCAGCCGACGGATGTCAAGACGAATGTCTCCCGCAACGAAGGACTGATAAAACATGCTTGGGCCCGCCTTTGGCGTGAAAACAACGACCTTGTCTTGCAATTCCGGCACGTCGCACAGCCCTGGCCGGTTCTTGTCATCCGGCCAAAAGTACTCGCCGTCGGGATCGAAGATCACAGTCCCGACCGGCACTTGCTTACCTCCACGCTTCTCCACTGTAGGTGTGTTGCGATAGAGATTGGCGAACAAGAGTTTCACCAAATTTGACTTGCCGAAGCCCGCCCTTGCGAAGACAAGCGTTCTTCTCGCCACAAGGTCGAGAACGTGGAACTTTGGAATTACCAGGGGACTCTTGATTTGCATCCAAGGGGCGTGGACAAGCCGCGAGTCTCCAGAAGCATAGATGAATTCCCCCAGTGCAAAATACCCTATTTCGGCAGCATCATCTATATTGTGACCGGCGACTTCCCGTAGAACCTCATCCGTCAGAAAGGCCACCTTGCTGCCAACGTGCGGCAGGCGGCGGTGGGAAGCCGCAAAGACAAGATCGCCGTTAACGACTCGCACAACTCCCAGGACTCGCATGTTCACGCGATACTTAAGATACTGCTCGCGGAGGTCTTCAGGTATCGGTCGTTCCTCCGAAACGGCTCGAATGCCATAGTCTTCTCCTGCTGAGGAAGCGAGGCGTCCTCGAGATGAGATTGATGTTATGCGCCCGAGTACCGCCTCATCCTCGTCTTCGAGCTGAACAACGAGGAATTGCCCGTGCATAGGGGCAC
>QMMV01000316.1 GCA_003647435.1 Deltaproteobacteria bacterium
ACTCCCGGCCCGTAGCACGCGCTACCGACTTGGGCAAGGATGTCCTTCCAACACCAGGGGGGCCTACAAAACAGAGGATGGGGCCGCGTATTTTTTTTACCAGTTTTTGTACGGCAAGATATTCGAGTATACGCTCTTTTGGTTTTTGAAGGCCGTAGTGGTCTTCCTCAAGGATCGCTTCCGCCCTGTCAATATCCATGCAAACCTTACTTTGGCTAAACCATGGGAGGCTGATAAGCCACTCGATGTAGTTGCGTACAACCGTTCCCTCTGCCGACATGGGAGCCATAAGTTTGAGTTTCTTAAATTCTTGTCGCACCTTGGAAGCTGCTTCCTTGGACATCCGTTTGCGTTTGATGCGCGCTTCAAGCTCGTCTAACTCGCTTTTATAGTCATCTTTTTCCCCCATTTCTTTCTTAATGGCACGGATCTGTTCGTTGAGATAGTAATCTCGCTGGGTCTTTTCCATCTGCTTCTTAACCCTTCCCTTGATCCGTTGCTCCATCTTGTAAATTTCGATTTCGGCTTGCATCAAACTGAAGAGGAGGCTCATGCGGTCAACCGGCGACACGGTTTCCAAAAGTCGTTGTTTATCCTGGAGCTTGAAGTTAAAATGGGCTGATATGGTATCTGCTAACTGGGATACGTCCTTAATAGCCGAGATGTTGTTGATAACATCTTTTGAAACATCCTTGTTTGTCTTTGCATATTCTTCAAAGGCGGTTACGACGCTTCGAATCATGGCTTCTTTTTGAATTGACGTGACTTCCGGCTCAGCAATTGGTTCAATCTCCACTACAAGATGTTTCTCCTGGGGGATAAAGCGAATTATCCGTGCCCGCTGCTTGCCTTCAACAAGCGCCTTTATAGTTCCATCTGGGAGCTTAAGCAATTGAAGCACCGTGCCAATGGTACCGACCCTATAGATATCCTTTTCCTTGGGGTTATCTGTTGCGGCGTCTTTCTGTGTAGCGAGAAAAATCCTTTTATCGAGATTGATGGCGCTTGTCAGAGCATTCACCGATTTGCCGCGTCCTACAAACAGCGGAAGGACTATGTGAGGGAAGATAACGACATCTCTGAGAGGAAGAAGTGGCAAAGTTATTCTTGGTTTTGAATTGTCCATAGATTTTTCCCGTTTCGATATGTTAAACATGATCATGATCTCAATCTCATGTAGACAAGAGAGTCTACTGGGATAAAGCCCGTTCTTCGGATTGCTCAAAGAGCAAGATTGGCTTTTCGTTGTTCAAAACTACCTCTTCATTTATAACGCACTCCTTAACGTTATTAATGGAGGGAATCTCGTACATAATGTCAAGCATGATCTTTTCCATAATAGCTCGGAGGCCGCGTGCTCCAGATTTACGTTCCAGAGATTTTCTCGCAATAGCCTTCAGAGCACTATCGGTGAAGTGAAGTTTCACATCCTCAAACTCGAGGAGCTTCTGAAATTGCTTCGTTAGTGCATTCTTGGGTTCTGTCAGTATTTTAACGAGTGTCGCCTCGTTTAGTTCCTCAAGCGTGGCGATCACGGGAAGCCGCCCCACAAACTCGGGGATCAGGCCGAACTTTAAAAGGTCTTCAGGCTGAACCATTTTGAGAAGCTCCCCGGTATCTCTTTCCTTTCTGCTCTTGATGTCAGCACCAAATCCGATTACCTTTCTGCCCAGCCTGTTTTTTATAATTTCCTCGAGACCATTGAAGGTTCCCCCGCATATAAAAAGTATATTGGAAGTATCTACCCTCAGATAATCCTGCTGAGGATGCTTTCGTCCCCCCTTGGGCGGCACACTGGCAGTGGTACCCTCCATGATTTTCAAGAGCGCCTGCTGGACCCCCTCGCCCGAGACATCACGGGTAATCGAGGGATTGTCGCCCTTTCGGGCAATCTTGTCAATTTCGTCGATGTAGACAATTCCTCTGGAGGTGTAATCCACATCGTAATCAGCATTCTGAAGGAGCGATAAAATGATATTTTCAACATCTTCGCCGACATATCCCGCTTCGGTCAAGGAAGTTGCATCTGCGATAGTAAAAGGAACATCCAGGAACCTGGCAAGTGTCTGAGCCAACAGGGTCTTTCCGCACCCGGTGGGTCCAATGAGAAGAACATTGCTTTTTTGTAGGTCCACATCACTGGTGCTGATGGTGCTTTCAAGACGCTTATAATGATTATAGACCGCTACGGATAAGATCTTTTTGGCCTCTTCCTGTTCGATTACATACTCATCTAAGTTTGCTTTTATGGCCGCCGGCGATGGAAACTGCCTCTTTTTGCGGCCTTGAGCTTCTTTTTCGTACTCTTCTTCGATGATCTCATTACAAAGTTCAATGCATTCATCGCAAATGTAGACCGCAGGGCCTGCAATCAGTTTTTTTACTTCGTCCTGGCTCTTGCCACAAAACGAACACCTTAAGGTGCTTTCGCTCATAGCTCTTCGCTTTGCCATTGGTTCCTCCAGAAAATCTTGTCAATCGTATCGTTACTTTGTCAATATCCTATCCAGGAAGACCCTTCGCCGGTCGTCAGTGTTTCCGGGAGGGAAGCGGGAAAGTATTTGTGGACAGAAACTTGCCAATCGTCTTGCGGGGTCGGAGCTGGTTCCTATTCCCCCTTGTCCTTTTCGTCGGGCTTTGTTTGCCGCCGGGTGATCACATGATCAACTATACCATACTCTTTTGCTTCATGTCCATTCATATAAAAATCCCGGTCTGTATCCCGTTGAATCGTTTCAATGTCCTGGTGCGTGTGAAAGGCAAGGATTTTATTTAAAGTTTCCCGCATCCGGACGATCTCTTTTGCCTGAATTGCCACATCTGCGGCCTGGCCCTGGAATGAGCCCATAGGCTGATGGATAAGAATTCTTGCATTGGGGAGTGCGTAACGTTTCCCTTCTGTGCCTGCAGCTAACAAAAGTGCGCCCATGCTCGCAGCCTGCCCGATACACAACGTGCATATGTCACACTTGACATATCGCATGGTATCATAGACTGCCAGACCGGCAGTGACCATGCCTCCTGGCGAGTTGATATAGAAATTGATTTCCTTATCCGGGTCTTCCGATTCCAGAAAAAGCATCTGAGCAATGAGCAAGTTTGCAACTTCATCGGTCAGTGGTGTTCCAAGAAAGACTATGCGGTCTTTCAAAAGCCTTGAGTAAATGTCATAGGCTCGTTCTCCCCTGCTGCTCTGTTCAACGACTATTGGAATAAGTGGCATTTATCCATCTCCTTCTGAAGTTAAAGGCCTGTTGCCCAAATCCCTTTTCGCTTGGTCTAAAACGTTTTTTACAAATCTAAGGCTTGCTACAGGCGATGTCAAAACTCGCCCTCCGGGCTCAAACAGTTGACATTGCTAATC
>QMMV01000317.1 GCA_003647435.1 Deltaproteobacteria bacterium
ATCAACTTCCCACACGTGTCGCATGTCCATGCAGGAATGCGATGTCCCCACCAGATCTGTCTCGATATGCACCAGTCCCTGATATTATTCATCCAGTCAAAAAATGTATTCGCCCATGTATCGGGAATCATTCGAATAGCGCCTGTCCGGACGGCGGCGGTTGCCTCTTTTGCCAGTGGTTTAACCTTTACAAACCATTGCCTGGAAAGATTTGGCTCCACGGTCGTTCGACAACGCTGACAGTGACCGACGCTGTACTGGTATGGTTCTATTTTCTCCAAAAGACCCTGCGTCTTGAGTGCCCTGATAACGTTTTCCCTGCAATCAAACCGATCCTGGCCCTGAAAAGGCCCCGCTTGTTCACTCATTCGACCATCTTTGCCGATCACCTGGATGGCTTCCAGGTTGTGTCGCAAACCTATTTCAAAGTCATGTGGATCATGTGCAGGGGTGATCTTGAGGGCGCCGGTGCCAAAACCTATATCAACGTATTCATCAAAGATGATCGGGATCGGGCGATTCATGAGTGGGAGAATCGCTCTTTTACCCTTCAGGCTACGATAGCGATCATCGTTTGGATTGAATGCCACCGCTGTGTCTCCGAACATCGTCTCAGGTCTGGTGGTAGCGACAATAACTTCGCCTTCCATATCCTCGAGTGGGTACTTGATATAATACAGGTGCCCATTGTGGTCCTCATGTTCCACCTCGAGGTCGGAAAGAGCCGTCTGACACCGAGGACACCAGTTAGTGATATAGTTTCCCCGATATATCAGGCCTTCCTCGTAGAGCTTGACAAATACGGTTCTCACGGCTCTGGAGAGCCCTTCATCCAGGGTGAAGCGCTCTCTGTCCCAGTCACACGAGGCCCCAATACGTTTTAGCTGCTGGACGATACGATGACCGTATTCTTCACGCCACTGCCATACGCGCTCGATAAATTTCTTGCGCCCTATGGCATGGCGGGTTAATCCTTCTTTTGCCAGTTCCTTTTCGACCACGTTTTGGGTTGCAATTCCTGCATGGTCAGTCCCCGGCATCCAAAGCACATTGTAACCTTGCATGCGGCGATAGCGACAGAGGATGTCCTGTAAGGTGTTATTGTAGGCATGGCCCATATGAAGTGCTCCGGTCACATTGGGCGGCGGGATAACAATTGAGAAAGGTTTTTTGTCACTCACCTCTTCCGCGGAAAACAGTCCTTCTTTTTCCCAGTACGAATACCAGCGACTTTCCACCTGCTGTGGTACATAACTTTTGCTTAATATCTCTGAATCCATCTCACTCCCAAAATTGAAAAGGGGATTAATCTCTTAACCCCCCAAATGCAATGAAAAATTCCCTTTCTTTCCTTAGAGCGCCTGTTTGAGCCTTTCTATCTCGCTGGAAATAGCAGTCTCAGCCGCTTCAAGGAGTATTCGATCCACCTTTTTTTCTATTTTTTCCTGTACTATCTGCCTGATAACAGCCTCTATCTTTTCGTCCGAAAGCCTTTCACGAACCGCAGATTCAAGCTTTTCATCAGCTACTTCCGCCACAGGTGGTGCTGAAGGCTGTTGTTCCTTGAACTCCTCAGCTATTGGTGAGGCTTGTTGCTCTGTCTCTTCCGCGGCTGCCTCAGCACCCTCTTCCTCCATCTCAATACCCAGGCCTTCCAAAAGGATATCTTCTTTCGATTCCTCGTCAGGCACTTCGAGATCCAACAACTCTTCTTCAGCAACGTCTGTTACTTCAATCGGTTCTTCTTCTTTTGAGACGTCTTCCCCTTTTACCTCGTCAAGGAGATCAATGATTTCCTCATCTTCAGCGGAAACGGATTCCCTGTCTTCGATGACACCACTCACATCGCTGGAGGCGGATTCCTGCCCGGGCTCTTCGATCACATCAGTTAATTCAATAATCTCTTCTTCAGCTTCTTCTGATCCTGCCTTGATATCCAATCGATTCATAGCTCAATCTTCCTCACTTTCTGAGGGTTCATCCAGAGGATTACCATCCCTTCGTTTGGGAGAATTATCATAGTACTTTTCGATGTGTCAACATCTTTATGAAGATTCCTTTCATTTTCAGGCCCGGCATCGAGAGTCATCACTGTCAAGCACGCCAAAAAAGCATTTACAAAGTTATCTCTTTTATTTAACCTAATGTAGCTGTGCTTACGCTGGTAAGACGCAACAAACTGCGGAAAGCGCACAACTATCAACTGACGCGTCTCATGTTTCGCATTACCTACCGATATATCCTCAAAGAAATGTTGCTGATCTTTGCAATAAGTCTTCTTACTTTCACTTTTGTCTTGCTTGTAGCAAAGATTTTTACGCTTACTGATCTCGTGGTAAACAAAGGGGTCTCTCCTGGCATCCTGGTTCGCCTCATTGGTTACAAACTTCCTTATATCCTTGTTTATGCCTTTCCCATGTCCACGCTGATGGCAGTTCTGATAACCTTCTTGCGGCTTTCAGGCGACAGCGAGATTACTGCCCTCAAGGCCTGCGGTGTAAGCCTTTATCAGTTACTTCCACCGGCATTGGTATTATCAACGATCGCCTCTCTTTTTACCGGTTATATGGCTGTCTATGCAATGCCGGAGGGAAATCGGGCCTTCAAGGAGATCGTTTATAGGTTAGGTCGCCAGAAGGCCTATGTTGGAATCAGGCCCCGTATCTTTAATGATGATTTTAAGGGGTTGGTTCTTTACGTAAACAATGTAGATACTTCAGGGAGGGAGCTGGGCGGCGTTTTTATCTCGGATGAACGTGATCCAAGGCTTTCGCACGCCATCGTGGCCCGAAAGGCGATTGTGCTGGGTGATGGGAGGCAAAAAGCTTTAGGGCTAAGGTTGATAGACGGTGAAATCCACTATGACAGTAAGGATTTGAAGAGCTCTGACACGGTGCGGTTTAAAACCTATGAACTGACCCTAAATCTGCCACAGCTTGGAAAGCATGGTGGAGCGATAGAGCCGGGAAATAGCGAAATGGGCTTGAAGCAGCTATGGCAAAAGATCAGGACGGCTGAGGTGAAAGATGCAAAGTATAACGTGATGGTTATGGAGTTGCAGGAAAAGTTTTCTATCCCTTTTTCGTGTTTAATTCTTGGTGTTGTTGGCATGTCGCTCGGTGTGAAGACTAAATCCAACGGGTACTCGGCGGGGGTGGCTACGGCACTCGCCATATTTCTTGTGTACTACGTTTTGCTGTCTGCATGCAGAAGCTTTGGCGAGTGCGGAACCCTCCCACCTGCCCTTGGGGCGTGGATCCCGAACCTACTGTTGGGGAGCTTGTCAGTGGCGATGTTTGTTAAGGCTTCCCGGGAAACCCCTTTCAAATCGCTTCTTGTTTTGGACCGTCTGGCTAA
>QMMV01000318.1 GCA_003647435.1 Deltaproteobacteria bacterium
AGGCGATGTCAAAACTCGCCCTCCGGGCTCAAACAGTTGACATCGCTAATCTTCCGCTTCGCCAAGATTTGTTAGCAAAAAAACGTTTTAATGACCGCTCAAAGGAATTTTTGTTTGGGCAACATCCCGTTGAGTCTTGAACCCTCACCTTTAGAAAAGGAGACATGACAATATGGAAAACCATCATAAGTTCTCAATCTGGTATTTCTTAATCGCAATCTGGATCGTCCTCATTGTCCACAATCTGATTATCCAGATGTTTGCTGTAGAGCGGATACCCTATAGTGAGTTTGTAAAGGCGCTTCAGAATGGAAGGGTGACGGAAGTAACTGTTACCGAGGATCGTATTCAGGGTAAGATGAAGATCGTTGAAGACGGTCGTGAGACAGAGAAAGTCTTTAGTACAATACGTGTGGACCCGGAGGTGTCTAAGCTTCTGGAAAAGTATGATGTGACATTCAAGGGGGTGATCGAAACCCATTTCCTGAGGGATTTAGCTTCCTGGCTCTTCCCGGTTCTTTTTTTCGTCGGCATCTGGTATCTCGCGATGCGCAGATTTGCTGCTCAGCAAGGAAGCTTTTTAACGCTGGGCAAGAAAAAGGCGAGAGTCTACATGGAAGATGAAATCGGTGTAACCTTCGACGATGCAGCAGGCGTGGATGAGGCCAAAGAAGAACTTGTTGAAGTGATTGAATTCCTCAAGGCACCTAAAAAATTCACAAAACTGGGCGGCAAGCTTCCTAAAGGAATCCTGCTCGTGGGCCCTCCTGGCACTGGAAAAACGTTGCTGGCAAGGGCCGTGGCCGGCGAGAGCGGTGTCCCCTTTTTTAGCATGAGCGGATCAGAATTTGTTGAGCTCTTTGTTGGAATGGGTGCAGCACGAGTGCGCGATCTTTTTGCCCAGGCCAAAGAAAAGGCTCCCTGCATAATATTCATTGACGAACTCGATGCGCTCGGCAAGGCACGGGGTCTCGGTATAACCGGAGGCCATGATGAAAGAGAACAAACACTGAACCAGCTCCTCGTGGAAATGGACGGCTTTGACCCCACCATAGGTGTCATCCTAATGGCAGCTACCAACCGTCCTGAGATCCTGGACCCGGCTTTGCTCCGTCCCGGCCGATTTGATCGCCATATCCTTGTGGACAAACCTGACCGGAAGGGCCGTGTGGAAATCCTCAAGGTCCACCTAAAAGGGATTGAATGGGACAAGGACCTGGACATAGAGACCATTGCCGGTATGACTCCCGGCTTTGTTGGAGCCGACCTGGCCAACCTTGTCAACGAGGCGGCCTTGCTCGCCGTGCGCCATGGCAAAGACAAAGTGGGAATGGCAGAATTCCAGGAAGCGGTTGAGCGTATTGTTGCAGGGCTCGAGAAGAAAAACCGTCTCATCAATGAGCAGGAAAGAAAGATTGTGGCTTATCACGAGGTGGGGCATGCTCTGGTTGCACTTTGTTTGCCGGGGACTGATCCGGTTCGAAAGATCTCAATTATCCCCAGAGGGGTGGCTGCACTTGGATATACTCTGCAAGTGCCTACAGAAGACCGCTTCTTGATGACAAGGAGCGAGCTTGAAAACAAGATCGCTGTTGCACTCGGGGGAAGAGCAGCCGAGGAAATCAAGTTTCGGGACATCTCAACCGGCGCCCATAATGACCTGGCAAGAGCCACTGACATTGCCCGGAGCATGGTCAAAGAATACGGGATGAGCAAAGAATTGGGTCATGTCTATTTCGAAAAAGAGCGCCAGAAAAAACTATACGATTATGACATAGGCTTGCGCCCACCAAAGGAATATAGTGAGCGGACAGCGGAGGTCATTGACCGGGAGATCAAGAAAATCGTCGATTCACAGTACAAAGTAGCAAAGGATATACTCATGAAGCACAGGAAGGTTTTGGATGAAGGGGCTGCACTTGTACTCAAAGAAGAATCCATTGAGGGAGAGCGATTGAGAAAGCTGCTTGAGGCGGATAAAAAACCTGAAACCTCAAGTATAACAAAAAGAGCTTAGCTCGCTTCGCTCATAATTGGTTGATTGGTTGATTCGTTGATTCGTCGAGTGGTTAAAGGACTTTGCGACTCGACTAAAGTCGTAGGAATCTCCATAGGTTGTAGAAATTCCGAGACAATCCGGTTAAGTTAAAAGTGCCGCCTATGCTGGTGGCGCCCACCTTCTTCTTGAGGCATCATAGCACCAGCTATTCGGCAACGCTCTCCTTGAGTAAAATCTGGGGCTTTGAGCCCAGCTCAGAAGGCTGGCATGGGCTTTGTTGATTTGAATAAACTTGTTGCTCTTATCACCTCTGTCCGGATGATGAAGCATCGCCTTTCTCCTGTATGCAGACTTGATGTACCGAAGGCCGTCTTTGCGCAGAATTTGTTCCCTGGTCAACTCAAGTATCTTAAGAGCCTTTTTTTCTTTGTGATTTAACCGCGGCGCTCTTTCGGCAACAGGCACAACAGCGCTCAACGAAATATCCTTTCTCGACCTTTTGTTTAACAAATGATTGGATGCCTGCCACTTTGAGCCTGTCTCTTTTTCTTTCTTGTACCACTCACGGCCTGCTTCCTCAATCATATCGAGCAGGTCATCGGAAACCTTTCTATGTTTATTCCTTCCCCTCATAAACCTCGATATTACATCAGAGCCTGCTGGGAGTATATCGAGGATTAGTATGTCTTCGGTATAGGAAAAAGCCGCGTAATTGGCTCGCAAGGTTCGCACGAGCCCAGTGGCAATATAAAGCGCAAAATCAAGCCGCTTCTTGCACCTGTCACTACAATAACGCCGCCGTCCCTTTGGAACAGGGACCAGCCCGCAAGAAAGACAAAGCGTGTTCTTTTTCCCAGCGGACTTCAACGATCTACTCGCTTGTGTAGTCATACGCCCTTTTGCTTCACGGAATACTCGGAAGTCATCACCAGAATTTACAACAGGGCCTTTTTGCTGTCAAATCAAATTCCCCTTCTAAAAACTTCTTGACAAAAGATTACAGTAAGTGGTATAAATTCAACGCGATATATGCCAGCCGTGACAGGTTAACAGGCTGATATTTAACATTCCTCACCATCTTCTCAAAACTAATGACCCGGTTTCTCAATGAACCATCCCGCAGCAGCCTTCGGAGAATTTAATGCAATAAACTTACGAAAATCTGTGAAATCTGCGTAATCTGGTGGCTTAACAGTTTCTCTAAACCTCAAAAAATAGGAGGGAATGATGAGCAAGATACTGCGCATTAACACAAGGGAAAAAACACACACATTTGAAGATGTCAGCTCTGATCTCGCTTCCTTAGGAGGAAGGGGCCTTACGGCAAAGATCATCCTCAAGGAAGTTCCCCCAACCTG
>QMMV01000319.1 GCA_003647435.1 Deltaproteobacteria bacterium
ACACAAAGAAGGGCCCTGCCGTGCAATCCTCGCGGGCGCAAGCAGACAAGGAAAAATATCGCCTTCGGATGAAGCAGGTATTAGAAAATCAGCAAAATCTCGACGTCAAACAGGGGCTGGTAGACGCCTTGATTATAGAAGGCGGTGCCGCTAAAGGCGTTATTACAAGTATTGGTGAAAGATTTTGCGGAAAGGCCGTTATTCTCACTACAGGTACATTTCTAAACGGGCTGGTACACATTGGATTGAAACATTTCCCTTCAGGGCGTATGGGCGATCCGCCTTCAAACAAGCTTTCGGAACATTTGAAAGCCCTCGGATTGACGGTTGGTCGTCTTAAGACCGGAACCACCCCGAGGCTGGACGGGCGCACAATAGACTTTTCCGGGCTCTCCGCACAATACGGAGATGATCCTCCCGTGCCCTTTTCATTTGAGACAAAGGCGATTACGAGAAAACAGGTGCCGTGTTACATCACCTATACAAACAAGAAAACACACGAAATCATCAAGAGCGGCCTTGATCGTTCGCCACTTTTTTCCGGCGTGATAAAAGGAACCGGAACAAGGTATTGTCCGTCTATTGAGGATAAAGTGGTTCGATTTCCCGACAAACCACGGCACCAGATCTTTCTTGAGCCAATGGGACTTGGCACCACGGAGATTTACCCAAATGGTATTCCAACAAGCCTTCCGCTCGATATCCAGATAAAAATGGTCCGCTCTATCGAAGGACTGGAGCAGGCAGAGATTGTACGGCCTGGCTATGGTATTGAGTACGACTATGTGGATCCAATACAGCTTAAACCAAGCCTCGAATGCAAGACTATTCCGGGTTTGTTCCTTGCAGGTCAGATCAACGGCACCTCAGGGTACGAAGAAGCGGCAGGGCAGGGAATCATGGCCGGGATCAATGCAGTCCGCTATGTCACGCAAGAACCGCCAATTGTGCTTGGCAGGGATCAGGCATATATCGGTGTGATGATTGACGATCTTGTTACGAAGGGCACCAAGGAACCATACCGGATGTTTACGTCAAGAGCCGAATATCGCCTCCTGCTTCGGGAGGATAATGCAGACTTGCGTCTTCGCGAACTGGGGCACCATCTGGGACTTGTGTCTGATGAACTTTACGAAAAAATGAAGCAAAAGAAAGAGGCGATTGACACCCTGCTCTCTTTACTGTCAAACGTGCAGTTAAAGCCGCGAGCGGCTGTAAATCGGAAGCTTGAACACCTCGGCCTCGGTTATATCAATCAACCGGTTACCTTGCGAGACCTGCTGAAAAGACCTCGAGTTGAGTTTAGAGATATTGCAGAGCTTGATAATCGGATCTCTTCTTTTGACAGAGCGGTTCTTGAGCAAGTTAGTATTGTTGTTAAATATGACGGATATATTCGACGTCAGATGGAACAGGTTGAGCGGGCGAAACACCTGGAAGGAACATTGATTCCGGATGGGTTTTATTATGAATCAATTCCGGGACTTTCCAATGAGGTCAAGGAAAAGCTTTCAAAAATTCGGCCTCTTTCTATCGGGCAAGCGGCCAGAATTTCTGGAATCACTCCGGCAGCGATATCGATTCTACAGATCTATCTTAAGAAATGGTCAGCGAGCTGAGGCATGAAAGAAGGAAAAGATATGAACAGTGAGGAAAAACTTGAATCTGAAACCGATCGGATTGTGATCGCCCCTGATGGCACATTGCAGGTCCCGGATGTGCCCGTCATTCCGTTCATCGAGGGAGATGGTATCGGCCCGGATGTATGGGGAGCTACCCGGCGGGTCTTAGATGCGGCCATTGGTCTTGTATACGCCGGTCGGCGCAAGATCAGGTGGATGGAATTATTAGCGGGGGGAAAAGCTCACAACCAAACGGGCAAGCCGCTTCCCGATGAAACACTGCAGGCAATAAAGGATCATATCGTTGCCATTAAAGGCCCCTTGACGACGCCTGTAGGGGCAGGGATGCGAAGCGTCAATGTGGCATTGAGGCAAAAACTCGATCTCTATGCCTGCGTACGCCCAGTCCGATACATAAAAGGCGTACCCAGTCCGATGAAACATCCGGAAAGGGTGAACATGGTACTATTCCGTGAAAATACAGAAGATGTCTATGCTGGAATCGAGTGGGAATCTGAGAGCCCCGAAGCGCATACCATTATCGCTTTTCTAAAAGACAGGATGGGTGTGGACATAGCTCCAGGTTCGGCGATCGGCATAAAGCCAATGAGCCGTGCGGCAACAAAGAGGCTTGTGGCAAGGGCCATAAAATATGCCCTGGATCAGGGGCTTCCCAGCGTCACCTTAGTGCATAAGGGAAACATCATGAAATATACGGAAGGGGCTTTCATGAAGTGGGGCTATGAGGTAGCACGCGAGAGGTTTGGCGACCGGATCCTTCTTGAATCAAATATTGGACTCGAAGTCCCACGAGGAAAAGTAGTGATCAAAGACAGAATTACTGACATGATGTTTCAGCAGGCGCTGCTCCGGCCCGAAACATATCATGTGCTTGCCACGCCCAACCTGAATGGAGACTATCTTTCTGACGCCCTATCTGCCCAGGTAGGGGGACTTGGTGTAGCTCCCGGAGCCAACTTAGGAGACAATTGCGCAGTTTTCGAGGCTACTCATGGGAGCGCTCCGAAATACGCAGGCCAGGACAAGGCAAATCCTGCGTCCCTCATACTCTCGGGAGTTATGATGCTGGAGTATTTAGGCTGGAAAGAGGCTGCTAAAGCGATTGAGCAAGCCATCCAGAAAACGATTTCAGAGGGCCTTGTTACCTTCGATTTGGCCCGGAACATGCCTGATGCCCGCGAGTTGAAATGCTCTGAATTTGCAGAAGCCGTGATAGACCGCTTAGTCAAACCTCAGTGCTAAACGGGAAATAACCAATTCCAAGTGATAAATGAAAGCCCATGCCTTTCTTCCTGAAAACCCTCTGGCAGGCTCTTCTGGAAACAATTTTCCCTGCCAGGTGTCTGATCTGCGGTTCTTACAACTGTGAGCGGCATTCCTGTTGCAGCGACGATTCCGATCTCATCACTGAGCCGACTATTGGCTATTTCTGTGAATCCTGCCGAAAAGACCTCGTGCCCATTACTTCCCCTTTTTGCTCCAGATGCGGCCTCCCCTTTGTTTCTCGTCAGGGAGACAACCATGTGTGTTCTGAGTGCCTTGCGGAAGAGAAGTATTTTAGAAAGGCGAGGGCATTTGGTGTGTATGATGGAACACTTATGGAAGCAATTCACTTGTTCAAATATGGAAAGAAGACTGCGCTTTCCTATCCTCTAAGCGCCCTTGTTAAGAAGACATTTTTCTGTTACTGGGGCAGGGATTCTATAGA
>QMMV01000320.1 GCA_003647435.1 Deltaproteobacteria bacterium
CAAGACAGAATCCTTTCCCTAAGTGGAGGGTTTGAAAAGCTCCCTTTCTTCTCTTTCGTATTCTTGCAGTACCTGTCTTACGCATGCGGTGAGCTCTTTAGCACTGACGTCTGTCCGAATGCCGGGACACATTGACTTAATAACGCTCCAATTTGAGGGATCTATGAGTATGGCTTCGATAAATGGCCACACCCGGCACATGCGAGGCTTAACTTTGTGGATGGTGCACACTTTGTCCCAGAAGATACAATAGCCTGACTCTGAGGTCTTGATCAGGGGGCGGCCGCCGGACAGTGTACAATAATCGCTCAAAAATGTTTTCGTGTCTGTCTTCAGGTATTCTGAGATGCGCTGAATCTCACGCTCATTGACAAAGGTGCCGCCATAGCCCCTGCAACAGTCGCCGCACATTTGACACTGAAAGATATCGGAAGGTTTAACCAATTCAAAAAGCCTCCCTTCTTTCCATTGCGCGTTTTATGGTAACCTCGTCAAGATATTTCAGGTCGCTTCCCATTGGAACTCCCGAGGCTATTCGGGTGACGTGCACAGGATGAGGCTTAAGAAGGTCAGCAAGATAGGAGGCCGTGGACTCGCCTTCCACGTTTGTATTTGTTGCGAGTATCAGCTCTCGTACTTTGCCTTTTTCAACCCGAGCAATGAGTTCTTTAATTTTTAGCTTGTCCGGCCCGATGCCGTTTATGGGAGACAGGGCGCCGTGCAGTACATGGTAGACGCCTTTGAAGGCCCCCGCCTTCTCGAGGGCTACCATGTCACTGGGCTGTTCGACCACACAAACCGTCGTGTGATCACGATTCGGATTCCGGCAAAGCCGGCACGGATCCGTATCGGAAAGGCCAAAGCATTGTGAACAGAGCTTAACTTTCTCTTTAACTTCAAGGATGCTTTCTGACAGCCTTCTCGCCTCGTCACGAGAGGTGCGAAGGATGTGCAGTGCCAGACGGGTGGCAGTTTTTTCACCAATACCAGGAAGCTTCGACAACTCCTTGATGAGGCGGATGATGGATGGCGGATAATATTGCATAGTACGTGTTAATCTTTATGTAAGGCCGGGAATCTTAAAACCACCAGCCAACTTGGTCATCTCTTCTGATACCATCTCCTTAGCTTTCTTCAAAGCATCATTCACGGCTGCCACCACCAGATCCTCCAGCATCTGGACATCATCAGGATCTACAACCTCTGGATCGATCTTTATGGATACCAGTTCCTGTTTACCATTGGCTACGGCTTTTACCATGCCGCCACCAACGCTGGTTTCCACCGTTCTTTCAGCCATCTCTTCCTGCATTTTAAAGATCTTAGACTGGAGTTTTTGTGCTTGCTTTAGCATGTTTCCCATACCCTTTGCCATATTGGACCTCCAAACCCGGGCGTGCCGGAAGCATATAGTTTGTTCCTTTTGTTTTATCGTAACGATTTAGGTTTTTGACAACATATGTCTGTTTTTTGAAAGGGCTAAAGTGATACGTTTTTTCATGATCCCGTAGAGAATCTTAAAGAATCTTTACATCTATAACCTTACCCTGAAATATTTCCAGGGCATCTGTCACAACTGGATGGCTAAGGGCTTCTCGCTTCAAACGCTTTGCTCTATCGGTCTCAGCTTGGCTTCTGTTCCTGACAGGTCCTGAGCTTTCCTCAACAACCTTGATTTTCATCCTCCTGTTAAAAAACTCGGCGCAAGCCTTTTCTATTTCAGCAACGCTCGTTTTGTCTCGAAGCCGGGCCGCATAAAAGGAGTTGCCCTTTACGGTGATTTCCAGAGAACCGTCGTCGACTTTAGTCAATACGGCGTTTTCCAGACTGGGTAAAAGAGATGGACAGCGGTCACTCAGGATAGAGACGAGTTGTTGCCAGGTTTCTGTAAGGTCTTTAGCCGAAGCTCGATTCTGCCGGGGGAAGTCTTCATGGTTTTTCGGTGGGAAAAGCCGTCCCGGCTCTGGTGTTTCCCTGACCCCAGTTTGCCTGTAGGAGACGTCTCCCACTTGCAAGCGGCTGGCAAGAGAATTTAGCTTATTAACAATTTCATCAAAGGAGACAACGGGCTTGAATTGGGCGATCTTGATGAAGAGAGCTTCCAGGGCGAGTTTCGGATCGTCAGAGAGCCTGATGATGGGTTCTGCCTCAAAAAAGGTGGAAAATATCTGGTTGATCGTTTCCATGGAAATATCTCTCACCTGCTCTTGCATGAGGGCAATTTCATGTGGGGAGAGATCAATCAGGTCATAGCCGTTCCCATCACCCATCTTGACAATAAGAAGATGACGAAAATGCTCGAGGAGTTGCCTGTATAGCTGTTTCAAGTCATATCCACGGTTGTATAGATCATCAAGCGAATTGATAGCGCCCACCGTATTGTGAGAAAATAAGGCGGAAGAAAGATCAAATATCGCCTGTGGGTCTATAGCGCCCAGGCTGTTTACCACTTCCTCATCAGTTACTTTACCTTCTGAATAGACCATGACCTGGTCAAGGAGACTCAGGGCATCGCGCATACTCCCGCTTGCCTGCCTGGCCAGGAGACGAAGGCTTTGCTCGCTGATATCAAAAGAGGCTTCCTTGCAGACCTCCTGAAGGTGCCTCACTATGTCTTCATTGTCGATGCGCCTGAAATCATACCTCTGGCATCGTGAGAGTATGGTAACAGGAATCTTATTTGGTTCAGTAGTGGCGAAGATAAAAAGGACGTGTGACGGCGGCTCTTCGAGTGTTTTGAGAAGGGCATTGAATGCTTCTGTGGTGAGCATGTGGACTTCATCGATAATGTAGATCTTGAATCTGCTATGGTTTGGCATATATTTAATATTTTCGCGAAGCTCCCGGATTTCGTTGATACCTCGATTGGAGGCGCCATCGATTTCAAGTACATCAACGGCGATGCCGTCTGTGATCTCCCTGCAGGATGTACACACACCGCATGGCGTGGGTGTCGGTCCTTTTTTGCAGTTCATCGCCTTGGCCAGGATGCGTGCCACTGACGTTTTACCGACGCCCCTTGGACCTGCAAACAGAATGGCATGGGCAACTCTGCCGGCACGGATGGCGTTTTTCATGGTTTGGGTGACATGGGACTGACCAATAACCTTATCGAAACTCTGCGGACGGTATTTTCGTGCAAGCACAAGATAGGACATGGGAGAAAAGTTCCTTTTAAACTTCAGATTTCAGGCAGTTGAATTTCCTGGCGGAGAGAGAGGGATTCGAACCCTCGGTACCGCTTTTGGCAGTACACACGATTTCCAGTCGTGCTCCTTCAGCCGCTCGGACATCTCTCCAGGATCCCGCTGGGCGGGATATCATCGCATCCTGTGGTC
>QMMV01000321.1 GCA_003647435.1 Deltaproteobacteria bacterium
ATTTCATTGAGGTCTGTCCGCGCGCCGGTTCCAAGTGGATCGTAGGATTCGGCTACCACTGTGATCAGGGCGACACGATAGAGGACTGTGAGAAATGTATATCGGTTGCCCTTGAAGAAGTGAGGCAACGTAGGCAGCAAGGAGGTCGCGAAGCGATGACGCCGACTAAGTTGATGGATTTGAAACCGGGTCGGAAAGGCAAGGTGCTGAAAATCAATCTCCGCGGCGAGACGAACAAACGGATCGTCGAGATGGGAGTTACCCCCGGGGCCGTCGTTGAAGTGGAACGCGTAGCCCCGCTCGGTGACCCTATTGATATCAAGGTGAAAGGCTATCATCTCTCTCTGCGGAAAGACGAAGCCGAGGGGATAGAGATTGAAGAGTTGTAGGTGGCGGTCAAATCTGGTTGAGAGGTGCTGGCAATGCCGTTAGCAATCGTACAAGCAGGTAGGCGGGTACGGCTCATCGCCGTGGATGCGGGCCACGGGCTCCAGGGCAGGTTGGCTGCCACGGGATTGGTCCCGGGCGTAGAGATCGAAGTACTCCGCAATTCCATGCATGGACCGTTTCTTGTAGAGGTAAGGGGCAGTCGGATAATGCTGGGGCGTGGAATGGCCCAGAAGATCATAGTCACGTAATTTTTTTTGCAATGGAGTTTCGGCATACCTAAAAACATACGGCATAGCAAAGATGCTCATTGAACAGAGAACAGGAGGACAAGAAAACACCATGAAAACCAAGATAGTAGTAGCCCTTGCGGGCAACCCGAACTCCGGGAAGACCACCATATTCAACGGGTTAACCGGCGCTCGCCAGCATGTCGGGAATTATCCTGGTGTGACGGTGGAGCGCAAGGAAGGTTTCCGCCGTTATAACGATATGGAATTGCAAATCGTCGACCTGCCCGGGACATACAGCCTGACCGCCTATTCTGCCGAGGAATTGGTCGCCAGAAACTTCATCATCGACGAAAAGCCGGATGTCGTTGTCGATATCCTCGATGCATCGAACCTCGAGAGGAACCTGTATCTCGCGGTTCAGCTCATGGAACTCGGCGTGCCTCTCGTATTGGCTTTCAATATGAGCGATATGGCCAAGGCGCGGGGGTACGAGTTCGACATTGAAAAGCTCTCAAGGTTCTTCGGGGCTCGTATCGTGCAGACGGTCGGGAACAAAGGAACCGGGATGAAGGAACTTCTCGACGCCATCATTGAAACTGCAACAGATGGAGCGTCGAATACGAACCGCAAAGAGGGACAACCGTCGGCCGATGCTCTTTCATCCAAGGCGGGCATTCGAGGGCCTCATCAGGCGACGCCGATAATGAATTACGGGCGGGAGATCGAAAAAGAGATTGTCAAGATAGAGTCCCTGATTCAGACAAACGGTTCGGTCACCGGGGAATACGATGCGCGCTGGTTGGCTGTCAAATTTCTTGAGAATGACAAGGAGCTACGGGCCAAGGTTACGTCCCCCGAAATCAACGAGCAGGTCGAAAAGAGTATTGCGCACATTGAAAAAATACTCGGGGAGTCCGCCGAAACCGCCATCGCCGGCGCCAGGTATGGATTCATCTCCGGTGCTTGCCAGGAAGCGGTACGTTCCACAATAGAAATCCGCCATACGATTTCGGACAGGATAGACTCTGTAGTCACGAACCGCATTGTTGGCATCCCGGTATTCCTGGGGCTGATGTATCTCGTTTTCCACTTAACTTTCACCCTCGGAGAACCCCCCATGGGATGGATTGAGGGCTTCTTCGGCTGGTTGGGCGGGGTGGTTCAAAGCTGGTGGCCCGCCGGTTCGGAAAGTTTACTGAAGTCTCTCCTGGTGGACGGCATCATCGGCGGCGTCGGTGGAGTCATCATTTTCCTGCCGAATATTCTGCTGCTCTTCCTGGCTATCGCGATCCTTGAGGATTCCGGATACATGGCGAGAGCGGCATTCATCATGGACCGCCTGATGCACAAAATCGGGTTACACGGGAAAAGCTTCATCCCGATGCTGATCGGATTTGGTTGTTCCATTCCCGCGATCATGGCCACCCGTACACTGGAAAACCGGCGGGACAGGCTGACGACGATGCTCGTGACCCCACTTATGAGTTGCGGTGCCCGTCTGCCAATTTACGCGCTTATCATACCGGCCTTTTTCCCACAGGCCTGGCACGCGCCAATGTTATGGATCATCTACATGATCGGCATTGCCCTGGCAGTCCTGAGCGCGAAGCTTCTTCGTGTCACTGTATTGAAGGGTGAGTCGGTTCCGTTTGTCATGGAGCTGCCCCCGTATAGGATGCCCACGATCAAAGGTGTGCTGATTCATATGTGGGAACGCGGCTGGCTCTATCTTAAGAAGGCGGGAACAATCATTCTCGGCATTTCAATCCTATTGTGGGCAATGACCACATTCCCCGGCTTGCCGGATGGGGAAAAAGTCCGTTTTGAAAATGAGCGCCATACTATCCAGACCAACTTCTCGGGGGATGAAGAAGAGCTGGCTGGTCGTCTTGCCGCTATTGACAATGCCGAGGCCGAAGCGGCTCTGGAATATAGCATAGCCGGTCGCATTGGCCATGCCATGGAGCCTCTTCTCAGGCCCATGGGATTTGACTGGAAAATAGGCACCGCCCTCATCGGAGCATTTGCCGCCAAAGAGGTTTTTGTAGCCCAAATGGGCATTGTCTATTCCGTAGGTGAAGCGGACGAAGAATCCGAAACGCTCAGAGAGAAGCTGAAAAGCACCTACACCCCCCTGGTTGGTTTCTGCATCATGCTCTTTTGCCTTATCAGCGCACCATGTATGGCTACCATCGCTGTAACGAGACGAGAGAGCAATTCATGGCGGTGGGCGTTGTTCCAACTCGGAGGACTCACGCTTCTGGCGTACTTGCTGACTGTACTTGTCTTTCAAGCGGGCAGCCTGTTTGGCGTCGGAATCGGATAGGAGGTAACGACATGCTTGAGGGCATCATTGTTGTTGGAGTTGTAGCCGTCGTAGCTGCCATGACTGGCAGATCTTTCTACCGGACCATGGCAGGCAAGAACGACGGTTGCGGATGCGCTGGCAACTGTCAGGGTTGCGCTTGTAGGGATTTCGCGGAGATGGATCAAGGACGGGATACCAAGAAATGACGGTTTGCGAATTATTGATTAAGAATTTCGAGGACATCCGGGTGATGCCTGGAGATTACGATCGTCTTCTGATCTGCTTGAAGGAAGGAGGTGATGCCCCGGTTCTGAGCAATGCGTTTCAACCTGCCCCCACAAACACAGGTTGAAGGAAGTGCTACTGGAGACCATCCAGGTGCTGGAAGAGTCGAGAAAAGC
>QMMV01000322.1 GCA_003647435.1 Deltaproteobacteria bacterium
AAGGGCTATGTTGCATACTGCACCTCTTTTATAGTGTGAGAACCTGTAAAGTGGGCGTTCATTTTCAACTTGGGAACGCGATTTACTAATCCAGGGCCAGGATCGTCGTAGAGGTATTTTCCTCTTTTGTACTCATAGGCGGTGAGCAGACCGAGATCACGGCACCGACGGATCTTTCCACAAGTTATTCCAAGTTTGTCAGCAAGTTCACGTGCCAAGAGCTTTCCCTGTTTTCGGAGCCGTGTCCAACGATTCGGCAAACCATAGGCGATGCGGATGCGCATAACGTGATCCAATGTGAATGATTGATCGGCGCCGCTCTTCATACCACGTTCCGTTAGCATATCGGCAACTTTAAACTCCGGATGATCGTCAAGGAGTTCATCAATGGCTCTAACAACCTCCGGCGGGGTTCGTCTTTGCTCCCATGCGGGCTGGGGCAATGGCATGTTCAACGTCCTGCATGAGCCTCCTTTGAAACGGATATGGCAGATGAGCTTTGTGTCTCTGATTATAGTCACATCTTCGATTAGCAAACGGACGATCCTTTTGCGGTCGCGGTTGGGCAAAGAATCCTTTTGCCAGATGGTAGAGAAGTCGCTGGCCAGTGCCTTCAATGCTGCAGTATGGTTTTGGCTAAGGGTTGCAATATCACGTTCTTTGGCTGCTTCATAAGCGCTCTGAGCTTCATCAAGGGTCCGGAGTTTTTCATTCCATTCAGCTTCAAGAACTTCGGCGACATACCGCTTTTCGGGATCGACTTTCAAGTATCGTCGACGAGCTAGATCAGCTTCGTAGCGACACCGCTCGACATGTCTGTAGCGCAGACGATCGGCTTCGTCAAGCCGGTTTTGTAGTTCACGCTGCACAGCTACGGCGACATCTATATTCTTGCTGTTCACCATACCCACAAGCATCTGTCCAATGCTCTGGTCAATAGCGGCGCCAGGCACCAGCTGACAGTTTTTCGACTGGCCGTGCTCTATTTTGTCGCGCTGACATATGTACTCTGGGGTCAGCTGCCCGCGACGCTGATGATAACGTACCGTCATACGTTTGCCGCATCGTCCACACATAATGATTCCCTGAAGCAGGGCCGGTCCCTCCCGGGGCGGGGTGTGGCGATCGCTGCTGTAGGCTTGAGCATTCGCGGTCAGGATCCGCTGGTTTGATTGGTACTCATCCCAGCTGATATAGCCTTCATGCACATCCTGAATCAGGCAAGTCCAATTCTCCTGGCTTTGTTTATGATAACGCACGATACCATCGGGGCCACGCCGGGTGCGCGTACGACCGTAGGCAAACGCCCCTGCGTAGCGAGGATTATGGAGTATACGCAATGCTTGGCTGTGAGTGAGATCACCCCAAATAATGCGACTGGATTTGGGACCCGTTCGGCTGTAATGAGGCACCTGGATATTTTCGCGGCGAAACTCCTTGACCACCGCCGATGCGGCACGCAGGCGCCGGAAGGTCACAAAAAACTTTTTCATCGTCTCGCGCACTTGGGTATCGGCACTCAGAACAACCCGGTCAAGCTCGTCGTAGACTAGTCCGACCGGCAGGGGGATCTTCAGCTCCCCCCGCAGAGCTTTGTTCAAAATGCCTTGCTGTAAACGGCTCTTAAGGACATGCAGTTCGGCCTCGCTCATGGTGCCTTTCAATCCCAACAACAAACGATCATTAAAAGCGCTCGGATCATACAGACCGTCCTGGTCAAGAATCAGCGTATCGGTGAATGCACACAGCTGAAGCAACCGTTGCCAGTCGGCGTTGTTGCGAGCCAAGCGGGAGACTTCCAGCCCCATCACAATGCCGGCATTGCCCAAGCTCACCTCGGCAACGAGCTGCTGGAAGCCATCGCGGCCGGCATCCGATGCTCCCGAACAACCTTGATCACAGTCGATAACTCGAATCTGTTCACTGATCCAGCCCAAGGCTAGGGCCCGCTCCCGTAACTGATATTGGCGTTTGGTGCTCTCGGTGTTCTCCAGAACCTGACGCATGCTGGATTGACGCACATACAGGTACGCATCTCGCTGCAGATGAACCGTCCTGACTTTATGGTGTGATGGCGTTGGTGTTTTCATGTGTTACCTCTTCAGTGTTTGGCCGTCACCGCGGCATTGAGGATGGCATCGGTTAAAATGGACGCTAAGCCGGCTTCTGGCATGTCCTCATCCAGCCCGGTGCAAACAGACGAAGTCTCTTGGCGTATCTTTCGCCGTGCACAGTCTTGCTCTCCAATCGCTCGCACCCAAACGCTCATTCCGTTGCATAGAAAAAACGCAAACTCAGATGCGCGGTTGATGTTGCCCAGTGCATTGGCACGGAGCATCTCGTACTTGTGCCTTACGACTTTGGAATCGCAGATGTCGGCTCCATTTTTTGCCTTCATGGTTCGGACCCCTTTTTTTTCTTCACCGCTCTCTCAACGCTACGTGGATGTACCTTTATTCCGAACCTATCCTCAATCTTTTTGCTCAGAAGATTCCAATCCGGCCGTCGGTCAGTTGCTGTCAGTTGCTCATCGATAAAAGACCTCACCTCTGGTGTGAACTTGTGTGGGTGCTTTGGTCCCCGTCTGCGCGGCAGCAGCCCGGCCAGCCCATGCTTTCGATACTGCTTTTGTGCATGATAGTAGGCGACACGCGACAAGCCGAACGTGTGCGCTGCTTCGGCCACAGGCTGCTGGTCAGCACTCACGCTACGCAACATCTCATACTTCATCTGCATTAGGTCATTAGCGTCAAAGAAGGGTGACTTTGCGAGCAAGTCGGTGCGAACTCTGTCCGGATTCGGGTGCAGTGTCCCCTCTTTCTTCAGTCGTTGTTTTCGCTTCTCATCGGTAGCCATGGTTGTCGCTTGCGCCTTTACAAATGTTATTATAATTTTGCGCATTATATAACAAAATATTATCGTTTTGTCAACTAGTAAGCCTATTTTAAATGGCATTATATTATCACACATGAACATAATTTCATTTACATATGCACATTATTTGCTTTACACTTTGATCTCGTAGATCATGTGACTTAACTCCAATAAATCAACAACACGAAACGGACTTCTTCCTGCAGAAACCTCAACGAATGGATCAATCGCACCGACAGACGTCCAAGATGCCGGCATTGAACGCAGCCGGTTTCGGTCGTCATAGAAATACACGCGCGTATCCCCCCAACAGAATGTGTAGTTGACCAAACCAAAATGTCGACCGTGAAGAGGGTGATACGGGTGGGTGACCAGAAAAGATTTAGCTTTTACATCCCGAATGGGTGTAGTTGAAGATTTTGACCAAGGGCAAGG
>QMMV01000323.1 GCA_003647435.1 Deltaproteobacteria bacterium
GAATATTCAAAATTGGCCTGAGGGTTTCTTTGGAGACGATCTTGATGAAATGGCGGCTATGACCCGAGCTGCTATGGAACGTCAGAAAGGGCAGCGGGCATGAAAGCAGCAGTAGTTTCCTCAAGATCCTGATTTGGAGAACTTTGATCGTGCGGACCGCAAATTCGTGGCAGTGGCCTTGATCAGCGGTTTAGATCCTCCAATCCTCAATGCTACAGACACGGATTGGTGGGACTACCGGGAGCCATTGCGTAGAAACGGCGTTACGGTAGATTTCATATGCCCTGAATTGATGGTCCCAAGAGATTGACCCTTCCACAATCCAAAACCGGTATGACCGTGTCAGTCACAACGATGTGTTATAATACAGATTAAGCCAGGGCCTTGGGCTTTACTTTGGTGCTGGTTCCTGATAAAAATCTCGTTAAATCAATAAGAAACAGACGAACCTGCTGAACTTCCTCTGCCGCAACGGTTTAGCCGGAAACGTAATTCAGACACCTGTGTATCAGAAATACTGAATATAAAAAAATGAAGACCCGACCTGATGCAGAACGCTTTGCAAGATATCAATCAGTAGTCAATGTCTTGCTGAGCAAGGATCCATTTCGCAAGCCTGAAATCTATGAGGCACTGGAGCATGTAAAAAGGGCCTTTATAGGAAAGGTAATCAGCGAACTGGTGCGAGACGGTTATTTGACCGAAAGCGGCTTAAAGTCAAAGCCCGTCTATTCCTGGTCAGAGAAGAAAAAAGAATTTAATTCGGGCCGCTGGATTGATCAGCGCGTTTTTACGCCCACTGTCAAAAGATCGCCTTTGTCTGATCGTCCCAGGGAACGTCTCCTGCGCCTTGGACCCTCAGAACTTAAGACCTCGGAACTCCTGGCCATCTTGATTCGCTCGGGACTTCACGGTGAATCTGCCGTGCAGGCCGGTGAGAAACTGGGGGCCCTTTTTGGCAACGACCTTGAAAAACTGTCTCATAAGGCCAGAGGAGAATTAAAACAGGTAAGCCATGCCATAGGAGAGACGGCCTATTGTCAAATCATGGCTGCCCTTGAGCTAGGCAAAAGACTGGCAGATCAGCAGTCGGCTGAATCAGGACCATTGCATAAGATCAGGAACACCTCCGACGCCCTCGCCTTTTGCAAAAAACACTTTCAGAGGCTTGCAAATGAAGCAACGCGAGAAGAATTCCATGTCGTTCTCCTCAATGAAAAAAATCACGTGATAAAAACGGAGCAGATCACGATAGGACTCTTGAACAAGAGTCTGGCCCATCCTCGCGAGGTGTTCAAGCCGGCTATTCAGGAATCTGCTTCATCCCTTATCCTGGTGCACAATCACCCCAGCGGCGACCCTACACCCAGCCAGGATGACAAGACAGTAACCCGAGAACTGAAAAAAGCTGCTGAAACCCTCGGCCTTCGAATCCTCGATCATATTGTCATAGCAAAAGACAAGGCCCTGAGCATGGTAAACGAAAAAATGATGTAACATCTCGATAAGAAACGATGGCCATGAATGATACTGAAATTAGCGAGGCCCAAACCAGGAAAACCTTCATAGACAAGGCCCTTGAACAGGCCGGGTGGGGTCCAGTGGTTCCTTTCAAGCCGGGCGCCCGATACGGGCACGGCTCAGTTGAGGAATATCCGACATCAAAGGGGCCGGCCGACTATATATTGTTCCACCAGGAAAAGGCCCTAGCCTGTGTTGAAGGCAAGAGACTTAGAGTAGGCCCTCAGAATGTCCTTCAGCAGGCCAAGAGATATGCTCGCGGTTTCAATGACGGCACATTCTCGTTCGGTGAGTACCGCCTGCCCTTTGTCTATTCAACCAACGGGCAGGTCATCTGGTTTCAAGACCTCAGAGACCCTTTAAACCTTTCCAGGCAGGTGGCTGCCTTTCACACGCCGCAAGCGCTCATGAGCATGTTAAGCACAGATGAATCAGCTGCAAGGACATGGCTCAAAACCAATCCAGTCGACGATAAGCATTTGTGGCCTTTCCAGATTGAAGCCATTGAAGCTACAGAACAGGCCATCTTGGATCGCAAAAGACATATGCTGCTGGCCATGGCTACAGGAACCGGGAAGACTTTCACAATCGTTAATCTGATCTATCGCCTCATGAGATCAGGGTTTGCCAGGCGCATTCTTTTCCTGGTGGACCGAAGGGCCTTGGCGGCCCAGGCAGTGGCCACAATGGGCAGCTTTGAGGCTGAACCTGGATTGAAGTTCGATAAATGTTACGAGGTTTACAGTCAAAAGATCCGCAAAGAAGACCTGGATGAAGATCTCAAGTTTGACATAAAACAACTCCCGCCTGAGTACCTAACCAACCCGCAGTCCAAACACAGCTATGTGTATGTCTCTACCATTCAGCGCATGCGGATCAATCTCTTTGGAGATGAAGGCATGTTCAGGACCTCATCCTGGGATCAGGATGACGACTCCGATGCCGCAAAGCTGGACATCCCGATTCATGCCTTTGATGTCATCATTGCAGACGAGTGCCACCGTGGTTACACCGCCCAGGAAGAAAGCAAGTGGCGCGAGGTGCTGATGCATTTCGATGGCATAAAGATAGGGCTCACGGCCACCCCGGCGGCTCACACCACGGCTTTCTTTAAAGAAATTGTTTCTCGCTACGACTATGAACGGGCCGTACGAGAAGGCTTTCTGGTAGACTACGATGCCATTGCCATCCAGTCGGATATCACCATCAACGGTGTCTTCCTTGAAGAGGGGGAGGAGGTCGGGTACCTCAACACCCGAACAGGTCAGCTCAGCTTTGAAACCCTGGAAGATGAAAGAGAGCTCCCTGCCCCCACCACGGAGATCGACTGGTCTGCTCCTGATAGAAACCGAAAGATCGTCCAGGAAGTTAAGAGGTATTTGCTGGAACAAGAAAAGCAGTTCGGCCATTTTCCAAAGACCCTGATCTTTGCGCAGAATGACATTTCTCACATATCTCACTGCGATCGGTTGGTCGAGATCCTGAGAGATGAATTTGGCCGGGGCGATGATTTTGTCCAAAAGATTACCGGGGACTCCTCTGTGGACAGGCCCCTTCAAAGGATTCGCGAGTTCAGAAATCGTCAAAATCCGGGGATCGTGGTTACGGTAGATATGCTCTCAACCGGTGTGGATGTCCCAAGGATCGAAGACATCGTGTTTTTGAGGCCGGTCAAATCCAGAATCCTCTTTGAGCAGATGATGGGACGCGGCACACGCCGCTGTCCGGAGATCCACAAGACCCATTTCACGGTCTTTGATTGCTTCAATGGCACTCTCCTGGAA
>QMMV01000324.1 GCA_003647435.1 Deltaproteobacteria bacterium
GCTCTGTTGCACCGGGCTGTAGCCGTAATAAGTGATCGCGGGGGAATTTCCGGACATTTGGCGACTGTTTCAAGGGAGTTCAATATTCCTGCTCTCTTTGGCACGCTGGAAGCTACAAGCAAGATAGAAAACGGCACGGTCATCACGGTTGATGCCGATGGGCGGAGGGTCTATGCAGGAAAGGTTGAAGCTTTATTAAAAGAAGCGCCTCTCAAGAGGGTTAACCTGATGAAAGGAAGCCCCGTTTACAATACCCTGGAAAAAGCCCTTGAACATATTGTCCCCCTGAACCTGATAGACCCGGATGGCAACAATTTTCAGCCGAAAGGTTGTCGAACTTATCACGACATTACCCACTTTTGCCACGAAAAAGCGGTCATGGAGATGTTCAGCTTCGGCGAAGGCCACCATTTTACAGAACGGTCCATCAAGCAATTGGTCTGTAAAGTTCCTATGCAGTGGTGGGTGATCGATCTTGAAGATGGGTTCAAGGAACCCATCGAAGGTGACAGGGTCACGCTGTCAAGCATTGCATCCATCCCCATGCTGGCTATATGGGATGGCATCACGGCTATACCCTGGGAAGGCCCCCCCCCGGTTGACACAAAGGGTTTTTTCTCAGTCATGTTTTCTTCAACCATGGACCCATCCTTGACAGAGATGGGTCGATCTCGCTACAAGGAAAAAAATTATTTTATGATCTCAAAACATTTCTGCAATCTGACCTCTCGCCTTGGATATCACTTCTCAACAGTCGAGACTTTTCTAACTGAAAGGCCTAAGGATAATTATATAAGCTTTACCTTTAAAGGGGGCGCTGCTGACTACAACAGGAGGGTCAGGAGGATCAAATTCATTGAAAACATCTTGAAAAAGTTTGATTTCCGGGTCAAAGTTAATGGAGACTGTATCATGGCTCGCATAGTGGGACACGACCAGGCCTTCATGATAGAGCGTCTGAAGGTGCTTGGGTATTTGACGATTCACACCAGGCAACTCGATATGATCATGGCCAACGAAGCGATGGTTAGTCACTACATGAGCAAAATGTTAAAGGATATATATTCATTCGTTTCAAAACCGGCTTAGGACGTTCAGGGAACGTTCCCTTATGTTCATGTTATCGTATCAGTTTAGATTTTTGAAAATGTCTGTTTCTTTGAAAGGGTTAAAGCGATACATTTTATTGAGGTTTAGCGCATACTGAAAGGACGGAACATGGTGCCCGACGAACAACGCGACCTGTAGTTGATCCAACAAACAACCTTTCGACCAGACGGAGACCCCGGACGCCTAAGACGATCAAGTCAATACCATTAATCAGGGCATACTTGGTCAGTTCTTCGTGGGGATGACCTACCAAGAGGGTTGCTTTAGGGGAGCACCAGTTCCAGGCTTCCTCTGGAATCATGTCTTTGAGATCCTGATTTAATCGATCGCGCAAGGTTTGCTGAGACTTTTCTGCTGCTTCTACCCCCGGCCTTAGTAGATCCTCGTAAACTGGTGGTTCAATGACATGGACCAGGTGTAAGTCGGACTGAAACTCCTGTGCCAGATTGAGCCCATATTGAAAGGCGAGCAGTGAATCCGCAGAGAAATCGCAGCCAACAAGAATCTGTCGCAGCTTGATTTCCTGACTGGCAGGGGCTACAAACGCACGCTCCGGGCTGCGCACGATCAGAAACGGGCAAGGAAGAGTATGCATCAGGCGCTCCGTTACGGAACCCAGAATAAGCCGTTTTAGCCCGGAGCGGCCGTGGGTAGCCGAAATAACCATGTCTGCCCCCTTTTCTTTAGCCAGATGGGCTATTTCATCAGCAACGTGCCCTATTGTAATCAGCGGCTTCCAGTCAACCGGCTGTTCACCAAGCAGTTGCTTGATTTGCTCATGGGCATAAGTCGTCATTCGCTCCGGTACGTCTTCAAAATCTGAAGTAGACTCACCGTACACGAGGGCAGAGGAGAGGGTGATCACATGGCACACATAAAGCTTTGCATCGAACTCTTTGGCCAGCGCGATCCCGTAAGGAATGGCGTGGTTGGAGTAATCCGAAAAATCAGTTGTGCAAATAATATTTTTCAGCGGCGTTCTCATCGACTTGTGCCCCCTCTTTTCCTTTTGTTTGTGTGATTCTGCCAGAGAAAGCCACTCGACCCAACTGAGAAGGGAAAGCCTTTGAAAAACGCCCTGTTTTTCACTATCTTCTGCCCGCCTACCCTCCCCGGCAGCTGCTGGCCGAAGCTTGCATCAGACCCAAGCTCTAAAAGTCTCGGGATTTGCGTGACCAGTTGAGATTATAGCTATTTATTTGCGTTGTTGCAGACTCGATCCGGGAATGATGGAATATGGAATATCGGAATGATGGAAAAAATAAAAATCCCTTGGTGCCCATTATGAGCGCAAGCTTCACTACGTGTCCATTGTTCCAGCTATCCAAATGCTGAGCGAAGCGAGCTAAGTTGCTTGCCTATCTGCCTTTGAGCATTTGGATGATGTGCCCTTTGTCGGTAGACGTCCATCTTACGGTAACTTGCTCACCCACCGCAAAATCTCCCAAGCTTGCTGGTTGTCCACCCTTTTTCAATACGGCATCAGAAGAGAGTGGCCCGCCTACTGTAAACATCTTGTTTCCAACAGGTACCTCAATCACAACGGTGTTGTAAGCTACGTCAATGGCTGTAATCTCACCTCTCATCTGGTAGACCTTTTCAACTGCCGAAGCTTGGGTACTAAAGAAACAAATGTTAAAAAATACGGCGAATAATGCTACAATGGCAAGACTTGACTTTTTCATGGCATACCTCCTGACCTGGAAGATTCGTTGAGACGAAGGAATAAAAGGAATAATAGATTACTTCAACACAAACTTAGATCTTTAATGTACTCGAAAGGCAGGTCGCTGTCAACCGAAAAACAACTCCAAGATAGTGCTATCTTTTGGAAAATATCGGCTTTTCCTTTTGGTTTTCTCTTTGAGTGTCTCAACCGGGAGGCTTGCTTGTTTCTCAATGTATTGTTATAAACATAGAGCATTTGTAACTAATCAGGCTCAGAGTTCCGTGGTTCACGCCGCCCTGGTGCGACTTGATATGCATTCTTGACAGGTTCGTGCTCAATGCTACGGCGTAACTTTCAACGCAGTCGGACATGGAAGCCGGGTAGTTACGTGCAGTTGTCTTGATGTATCAGTTTAGCTGTTTCAAAAAACAGACACAATGAGCATACGGGCAATCCGGTATAGACCGCCTCAAACTCGAGCATAACCGAGCGTAAAGAAAGAACAGCGCCTGGACGGTACAATAA
>QMMV01000325.1 GCA_003647435.1 Deltaproteobacteria bacterium
ATACTGGGAAAGGGCCTGCCACTTGCGTTGAAACACCGATAACGTCGCCGGATGGAACGGGTAGCAGACTTCAAATCGCTTGCGCAGGTACTCCCTGGACTTGGCTTCCGTCGTGCTGCTATCTACAGCCGTCCATCCCGGCGGAAGTTGTGCACGCCGATCAAAGCACCAGTCTGCGTATGCTTTGCATATGTTTTTGCGAACTCTATCGCTGCCAATGTCCTCGAAGAGACGACGGCGGACCACTTCGCTGATCTCAGTCTCGTCGTTTGCGATGAGATCTTTGGCCACCCGGCGGACGACCTTTGTAATCTTGTCCTGCCACTGCATGTCCCATTCGGTCATCTCAACCTGGCTCCGGGGCAAGCTGATAACCGCCGCGCCCTGAGTAGTTCCTGTGGTAGCCACGGTCAGGTTCTGGATGAAGGCGTGAAACTGGTCGGCCATGCCCCGATGCCGGTTCAGAAAGTTGAGCACTTCATCGAAGAGCAAGAGCACCGGACCGTTTGCTGCCTGGAAGACGCGGGCAAGCGCCTCCGTACCCGGCGGCGTGGTCTTCGCAGCCGCGCCGAGCACGTTTACGCCCTTATCTCCGGCAAGCTGCCGGGCGACATCGATCCATGGCGTCTCCCTTCCTGCCTGGGGGTCCCAGGCGTTGCCCACAAAGGTAGCGACCCTGGCGTGGGGCACAGTGCTTATACCCGCTTCCTTGATCAAGTCATCGATACCCGGATAGCCTAAGGCCTTAGGCCCGTTCGTGACGAGATGATAGAGAGCTGTCAGAGTGTGGGTCTTACCGCCGCCGAACTGAGTGATAAGCGTCATGACAGGCGCGGTGTTCGCTGTCTCACCAGAGAGCCGGCGAAGCACCATCCCCGCATGCTCTCGCAGCGCCCGCGTGAAGCAAGTCCGCGCAAAAAATTGCTCGGGCTCCCGGTAATCTTCCGGCGCGGTCTTAGCAATGACCTGCTCCATGTGGATGGCGAACTCGTCCGGGTTAAACGAGCGGCCTTCCCTTACTTCCTTGCGCGGTTTGGCTATCTTGTACCAGGGTTCCATAATGACCTTCTCATGTAGCTATCAGTTGTTTAAACTTCCCGCGCAACTCATTTACGAATGCATCCAGGGAATGATCGTTTCTTCCAGCTTGATAAAGATCCATTGCAGCCACCAGATCCTGGGCGAATTCCATACCGCCTAAAGTGAGCGGATGTCCCGCATTCCGAATGGTACCGGTAAGGATATTCTTGTAGTAGTTGCGCCTGCATTTTTTTCTGCCAACCCTGGGGAGATTCCCGATGACATCATAGAATGAATTGGGGTCTGCAAGATACCAGCGTTCTATATGCGGGTCTGGACAGGCAGCCACGATTAGATGTTTCAATTCAGGTCTTGTCTTGTTCTGTATTTCATCTCGCATCTTTGAAAAAGACCAGCAATTTCCATCAATGGCAACCACGACTAAATCTGGATGCGCATCTCTCAAGAAGCCTTTTAACAGATTGTCCTGGTACAACTTATACTCTTCCATAGCCTTCCCGTGCCCGCCTCGCGCAGATCTCACTCTTGTTAGCACTACGATATTTTCTTCTTGTGCAATGCGTTCGATGAGTGGCTTGAGAAATGCTTCGTGTGCACGGTCCTCCACAAAAATATCAATTACTACTTTCTTACTCATCAAGCATCCCTCGCAGGAGGAGGTTTTCGAAAAGCCCGTCCTCGGTTCCTGAAGTCAGAGCGTTGGAAATTTCAGAATCAGTGAATAAAGGACCTGTGACTTCAAAAGGTTGTATGATGGTTGCCTGGCCGTCGCGCCGGACGTTAAAAAGTCCGATATCTTTCTGACAAGATCGTGCCCGTTTCAATACTGCATCACAGAAAAGAGGGGAATGTGTGGTAACCACTACTTGCTGTCCTTGCTCCAGTGCCAATGCAAAAAAAAGTTCAGCTATTAACTCCAACCGCCTAGGATGGACACCGTTCTCAGGTTCCTCGAAGGCAAGCAGTGATCCTCCCCAAGGGTTTACTGCGATTGCACATAGAGCTAGAACGCGAAGTGTGCCCTCAGATACAATGCGTGATGAGTAGTCCACGCCGTTCTGACGAATCAGTAAATCCAGTGTTCCGCGACGCTTGTCCAAATCGACAGTGAGCGCCTCCACACTTGGAATGATCGAACGCAACGCCCGAAGAACCGCATCGAAATGCTTGGGATGATCTGCACGAAGCTTGTACAGAAACGGAGCGATGTAGTCCCCTAAAACACCGATATCTCCCACATCGGTAGGAGGTTGTGGGTAACGCATCGCTACACGGGGGTCGAGATAGTAAGAGCGCCAGTCAGCCAGTTCCCCTCGGACTTTTTCCAGCCAACGGTACTCGATACCGCCCAGGCGCGGATCAGATAAGATGGAATGGTTCAGACCGATCGGCTCCTGGCGCGGATGTGCTGGCTTGCTTTTACGCCTGATGTGGAGATTCTCCCCTACCCGTTCTATGGCTGGCCTGCCTTTGGGTTCACCGGTTTTCCCCAACAACGCCAAATATTCATCGTTAATTTTTAGTTTGCCAGAACTTGGCTCAATTTCCACCGTAATGCGATAAGTGTATTTCTCTCTGCCGATTGTCATTTCTGCCTCGAGAGAAAACTGTGCCGACGGATTGGAAAGCAGTTCGGGCATCCCACCGGAGGGAAAGGAAAAGGCTTCAATAGGATGGCCACGAATCGGGTCGCCTATTGCATCTGCAAGGGTGCGCTGAGTACCGATTCGCGAAAGAGCCTGAATAGCATCCAAGAGATTGCTTTTGCCAGCAGCGTTGGGCCCAAAAAGAACCGCCATTTTGGGCAATTTGATCGTAGCATCCTTTAAGGATTTGAAATCGTGCACCGTGAAACTCGTAAGCATGTAAGCCTCCTATCTGTGAACCGCCAGAAGCATCGCGTCCAGCAATCGTTTTTCTTCGCTGCCTTTCGGATACAGGGCAGAAAGGGCGTTGGCCAGGCGCAGGAAGTCAGGGCCCCGATCCTGTTCTGCCTTGATGAGCGCGCGCAGAGCGTTGGCCTGACCTCCCGACTGGAGAAGCATGGCCGCGTGTACCCTATCAAGAGTTGTGGCCGATGCATCCATTTCGCCGGGATCTTCAATGCTGATCTTCTGTCCCCGTCCCCGACGCTTGCGTTTCTGTTTTGCTGCCAGCTCTTCAAACCCTGGAAGAACCATTTGACCGCTTGAGGGTGTTGAGAACAGCTCTTCGACGGCAGATTCAATCCCGGCAGTGCCGAAGAGTTGCCCGGCCCG
>QMMV01000326.1 GCA_003647435.1 Deltaproteobacteria bacterium
ATTTAGAAAATCTTCGAAAATCTCAAGGATCATTTCATCATCATCTACAACCAATATATTCATGTGGCTACTCATGGGCCTTGATCGCCTTTAAAAGGTGTGCTTTGAAGGTTGTGAATTCCCCCTCGGTCAACAATCCCTGTTCTTTCAACCTGGAAATATTTTGCAGTTGCTCAATATAGTTGGGTCTATCTCTCTGTTGGTTGTGCAGTAAGTATAAACCCGGCAAGGTGCTGGAGAAAAAATTCAGGTGCGCCGTTTTGCATGATTTTTCCCTCTTATTATCATCAGATTCGTTCCTTTCTTTTTTTATGGCAACAAGCTGATTGTAGGCATCTGTTAACTTCAGGAACAACTCCCTGTTTTGCCGCATCAGATTGACCTTATCTGCAGCGTTGTTAAATACAATCTCCATCTCCTGGAGTTTGAAAGGTTTTTTAATGTAGTCATGGGCGCCTTCTCTTATTGCCTCAATGGCAGTTTCAAGTGATGCATGCCCGGTAATAATGATGACGATTGCATCTGGGTTCGTTGCCTTGGCCTCGCGCAGTACCTCCATGCCACCAACTCCCGGCATCATCAGGTCGGTTATGACAATATCAACCGGTTCTTTTTTTATGAACTCAATCGCCTCGGCAGCATCGCTGAAAACTTCAACGGAAACAAAGTCCCTTACGATCAGATCCTTTAGAATATCTCCAAGGGCCTTGTCATCGTCGACGATAAGAGTCCGAATACTCTGATCGTGCAATCTCTTCATCCATCACGTCTTCCGTCCAAAGAAAAGACCTCTCAATACGTGGAACAGTTGCTGTTGGCGGGATCAATTCAACGGGGATAGTCATTACACCACAGCTATCTTTCCGGCTTCTTGAACCCAACCACAGGCTTACAATTTACCAAAACTATCGCAATGCGGTTCTCAAGATACACGTCTTCGTCTCTTTCTATCGGACAGGTTGTCCCAAAACTTGACAGTTTTTCAAAGCTAAAAACCTGCAGCTTAGCGTAGTAAAACCATCCTCACAATGTTGACCATCTGTAACTACTCAGGTATTCACATAACATCTCAATTATTCCAATCCCGATTACATCGGGACTGGATTCCCGCCTGCGCGGGAATGACGAATGATACTAAGCGCCCGGGGGCCATTCCCGCGAATGCGGGACAGATAGTGAAGCACCAGCGCTATCCAGAAAAGCAACGTATGAAAGGATTTACCACGATTTGTTCAAAAAATACCTGAGTAGTTACGACCATCTTGGACCGCATACATAAAAAATCCCCGACACTATTACAAAAAAGCCACGCAATAATGTCGGGGATAAAGACAGGGATTTGAGGTTTCACTCATTCCCCGCAATTTGAATCCGTCTGTTACCGTATACCTGCTGCCACCTGCAGGATATAGATCACCTCGGCAATACCTATTCTGTTGTCACTGTTCACATCTACCCCGGACAACCCATAATCAGCACGAACTTCAGGTACATTCATATTTGACAGCACCTGAGAAGCCAAAATAGCATCAGCAAGATCTGTCACATAATCCCCGTTGATATCACCTTTTTGATTCACGGTGATGTAATCAGCCTTCGTCTCGCTGTATGAGCCTGCTGTGCCTGTCACAGTCAGAGTTACAGTGTATGCGCCGGCTTTTGTGTAGATATGAGTCGGATTTCGCTCTGCGCTGGTTGTTGCATCCCCAAAATCCCAGGACCAAACGGTTATTTCACCCACGGACTGATCCGCAAAAGTAACACTCAGCGGGGCTATCCCGCTGGTAGGCTCTGCCGTGAAATCGGCGTAAGCAACAGGCGCCCAGCCGTTGTCAGAGCCGGTGAGGTCTGGATTATGCTTGATCATGTACCAGTTGCCATTCACGGTTCCTGCGTCAAAGGCATACAATCCTTTCATATGGTCACAGGCAAGATAGATCACGTTATCCACCAAAACCGGCTCTCCCCAGGCAATGCCCATAGCTTCAATATCGGTCTCCCAGATGAGGTCTCCTGTATTGGCCTCCAGGCAGACCAGAGCCGAACTGTAATCTACAGGATCTTCCTTCTGGACAAAGACCTTCCCATCCACTGCAATCGGAAGTGCGCACGCCATTCCATCTTCTCTCACCGTCTGCTCCCACAGAGGGGTGCCATCGCCCTCTAAGGCAAAGGCCCTGAGCACTCCCGCCCTGGAAGTCCCATAAACCATGTTTCCGCAAATGGCCGGGGGAGAATGATCTGCCGTGTTGTCACCCATCTCAGCAGACCAGAGCAAGGTGGGAGTCTCATCAATATCGGCTGAAAGGCGATAGGCATGAAGCTTGCTGCCAGCCCATGCGTTGGTAAAGACCGCCACAATATCACCCGAAAATGCACCTATACCAAAGCTGTCGCCATGAGGAGGATCCACGTGCCACAGTTCATCTCCATTTGTGGCATTCAACGCATAGAATTTGTCTGCGAAAACCAACACGGTCTCCCCATTGATAATTACATTGGCGCCGCCAATTGGTTTGCTCCAACTCTCCTCGAAGGTGTCAGCATCAATTGCATAAAGGGTGGAACCCGAAGAGAAATAAACAAGATCATCAGAAACGGCCGGTGATTGGGAACTTATGTAATCATCGCCGACAAATTCTTTTTCCACTGAGCCATCAGCAGGATTTAACCGGTAAAGGGTTGATCCCGCCAACATGAATATCTTCCCATTTCGATAAACCGGTGATGACTGGGGGTATGCCTCTGCAACTTTTTTATACCACAATTTCTCCCCGTCAGATGCCCTAAAACATGTAATGCCCCCTGCCTGGTCCTGCATAAAGACCTTGCCACCTACAACAATTGGCGTCGACCATGTGCACTCCCCTTCTTCTGCAAGGTCCGCATGCCAGAGCAAGGAAACTGTTTCAGCACTGCTGGTACTAAACCACACCTCATCACCATAACCTGTGCCTTCTGAGTTCGTGGCATAGGCTCTGACATAATACTTCGTGCCTGAAGCCAGCCCCGTCAACGTGACGGTGTAGGCTCCGGTTTCAGCAGTAGCTGCAAGCACCTTGGTATCGTCTATTGTTGGACCAGCCGAAGTGGAATAAACAACCCCGCGTTCAGTGATGACAGCCCCGCCGTCAGAGGTGACATCTCCGCCTGCCGTTGCTCCTGTTTGTGTTATGTCGGTAACTGCTGCAGTTGTTACCGTTGGAACCGTAAATTCCGCAGCAGTTGTAAACCACACCTCATCACCATAACCTGTGCCTTCTGAGTTCGTGGCATAGGCCCTGACATAATAC
>QMMV01000327.1 GCA_003647435.1 Deltaproteobacteria bacterium
AATCGATGCACAAGGAATTCTGCCTGCTTTCTCCGCTGGCGGTCCATGTCCTCTAAATCGTCCCTCCAGTAAGTAGCATACACGGTATCCCAGTCCACCTTATCGAGGTCTTTAAGATCATCAAACCAGGTCGTAAAGTGAGCTATACCGTGGCCGTCTGAAAAAACGAATTCCATTCCGCTTTCTTGGATAGTTTGAGCTGTGGAAATGAGGTATATAATCGGTTCCTGACCTTCAGTATATCCATCAACCCATCCTGTATACAGTTGAAATAACATTGGAGAACGAGGGCCGAAATAAAACGCCACATAGTCGTGTATCACACCTCTCGGTCCACATGGAATCCGGGCAATTCGCCGTTGCAACTGTATATCTATATTATGAATTGTCTTGTATTCCAATCCATTATCTGGAGTATGGTTAGGAGCATGTAGTCCGCCGCGCTCCAAGCATACATGGAGGTTGTCAACATGGATAAATCGGTAAATTGGCGTAGGAACTGGCACTGTCATCAAGCCACTTCCTCCCCTGCCTGCGCCGTGTTCTCCGGAGCAGCTAGGCGCACGTCGATCTTACCCGTCACCGCCGCAGTGATGAGGGTCATGCGGTATTCGCGGAGCAGGTCGATGGATTTCCGGATCTTCTCAATCAGTGCGTCAATCCGCGCCGTCTCTCGGTCGAGGAACGCAGTGATGGCGCGTTGTTCGTCTTCGGGCGGAATGGGCAAAGGCATGTTTCGAAGGATGTCTGTGTTTACGGACTCCCGTGTAGACCCGACGGATTGGAGTTCCACAAATGTCAAAATAGATGAACATCCAAAAGCATAAACAGCGAATTTATGATAAAGGCGCGGATTCGTGATTCTGAGCCGCAACATCTGACCAGAAATCAACCATCCATGTTCTCGATCAGAACAAAGCGCAATTCTTCCTATACTGCCAACTCTGCTGAATACGATGTCTCCAGCCTTCAATCGATACATCGATAATCGTTCAGCATCCTCTTGGCTGATCATGGGAATGTCAGTATCATCAATTCGCATGTCTCCAACATTGCGAATAAGAATCAAAGGCACACCCTCATCGACATAATCATGGGCATGAAGTTGAGCTCCAAAAGGCCCTGTTTGCACAACACTAGCCTTATTCCCTTCAAGACTCTTCACTCGAATGACTTCCCAATGCTCTGGTATCTCGCCCAGCCATTCGGTGCTGGAGGGCTTATACTTGGGATACTTCGGAAACATCATCAGGACGGTTCTCCTGTTGCTGTTTGGTTCTAACTGCCGCTTTTCTCCTACGCTGATATACCCGCTTTTCGACAATGAATTCGGCAACCATCATATCTATAAGCGCCTTAACTTTCCTATCAAGTGGACTGCCTTCCGTGTAATCTGCCGGTAACACAAAATTCACGCGGTTTTCCTTGAGGAGCTTTTCTGCGTCAGCCTTTGCTCCTCTTGTGCTTGGTTTGTATACGGCGATGGAATATCCCCCCTGAACCTTCACCAATTTCATACAGGGAATATCGGTGGTACCATCCCCAATATATATCATTCGTTTAAAAGGAATAGACCTCTTCCTTTCCGACACATACTTGTTGACCTCAACATCGTCCCATTCGTTCAGGCATCCCTTATTAACTCTGAACAGGAATTGCGTCTTGGTGGTAAAGTTGAGCGCCTGTGCCGGCCACTTGGCTACATCGTGTTGGTCGTACCAAAAAGCTGATGCGTAAATCTTCTTGAACTCACGAGCAATGGGTGTACCTTCTATCATCTCTCGGATGCCAGAGGAGATGATGTAATGCTCGATGCTTGCCCCTTTTTCCCGACCGTACTCATTTACGCGCTTGAACCAGTCCACAACACCATCAAATAACTTGACCTGTTTGCCATAATCACCGAACGCCTTTCGGGTGATTTTAACTCTCCCACTCGCCACAGCTTTTTCTATCATAAGACACATATAGGAAAGTATGGAGTCCCCTTGCTGTTCTTTAGCGCGTTTCTTAGCCTCTTTCCAAAAGTTCCGCGGCTTAATGTCCAATTGAGGAAAAAAATCGTACTCCTGCATATTGCCAGGTGAAAGTGTTCCATCGAAATCATAACAAATAGCGATAGTTGGTTTTCTCTTGCCCATTGTGACTCCTAGCCTCTATGAGTAAATGTGCCTTGACTTATGCTAGCTCGACCTTATGCAAGCCTTTCCTCAATTCGTAACTTCTGATAACATCTCCGCAATCTCCTGCTCAATCTTCTTTAAGTCCGCCTCTATTTCCTCCAGCGGTCGCGGTGGAATGTATTTATAGAAATAGCGGTTGAAGTTGATCTCGTAACCTATTCTTGTCTTGCTGTGATCGATCCAGGCATCTGGGACATGCGGCAAGACCTCACGTTCGAAATAAGCTTGCACATCTTCCTTGAGCGGTATGTTCTCGTAATCGCGAAGCTCGGGGTCAGGTTCGGGATTACCCTTGGAATCAGTGCAGATATCTGCGGTTTCATCCCTTTCTGATAGCGCCATCAAGATAGCCTTCAGCAATGATGAATTAGGAATGGCTAAGGATGACCTTTTGAAAGCGGATTTCAAATCAGCAAGAAAATCATCTCGGTTTTTCCAAACCTTGTCCTTGGGAAGGGATTGAAGGACTGACATGATTTCTTGTTGTTTCCGTTTCCCTTCGGCAATGTCAGATTCAGCCTCTTTCTTGTTTTTGCGCTTCTTGCTCGTTGCCAAGTTCATGAACTGTTTGGTCTCTCGAAGGCGTTCTAAGCGGTCCTCTATAATAGCGAAATTCAACTTCAAGGGGCGCTCTACCGTGATGCGGCAATAACCGAAATCCTCGTTGTCAAATATTCTTACATATTCGTTTTCTTTGAATTCTCCGTAAAGGCGGGTGATTTCAGCGCGTTGATCCTCGCCGATTTCGTGGCGCTTCTGGCCCAGACTCTTGCGCATTTTTTTGAAAAATGTCCTGGCGTCCACAAGTTGAACTTTGCCTCTACGGTGTCTTTCCTTCCGGTTCGTAACAATCCATATGTAAGTATGAATGCCGGTATTGTAAAAGAGCTGGTCGGGCAGAGCCACAATCCCTCCAGCCAATCGTTCTCAATGATCCATCGGCGTATCTCGCTTTCGCCTGAACCCGCACCGCCAGTAAAAAGAGGCGAGCCATTGAAAACTATGGCAAGCCGGGTGCCGCCTTCGGCGAGGTCTTTCATCTTGCTGATCATGTGCTGCAGAAAAAGCAGGGACCCGTCGTTGATGCGCGGTAGTCCCGCGCCAAAGC
>QMMV01000328.1 GCA_003647435.1 Deltaproteobacteria bacterium
AAATATTATTGCGGACAGGCCATCCGATTGGAGACTGGCTCACTGTCTGAGTTTGAGACGGTCTCCAATCGGATGGCCTGTCCGCTCCGTATGTCTGTTTTTTTAAAAGAGCTAAAGTGTTACTTTCAATAAAATCCGTACGGATTAACGCCGCACAGGGTGTTTACAGACTAAGTTCGAGTTGAGTTCCTTAGGCGTCGTGTTTGAATGGAGTTAATGGGGTGAAATCCGCCCGTCATGCCGAAAGAACCGCTCAATTTGCGTTAGATCATACAAGCGATACTGTTTCAGAGGAGGCTGCATGAAAATATTTGAGCGCATAAAGAAGACACTCAAACCCAAAGGAAAAGAGGCATCTAAAAAAGGGAAGGGTCTGATCATCTTAAATGAGGTCTCAGAGGCAATGCAGGCGGAAAAGATGCTGAAAAGCTTCGGCTATGAGGTAAGGGGGGTGGCACCTCCCCCTGAAATTAGGAAGGGTTGTGATCTGGCGGTGGAATTTAATCTCGTTGATCAATTAGGGGTGGAAAGACTGCTTAGAAGGGGCAACCTCGATCCACTTGAAATAGTAGCGTTGGACGACTTGTCTCAGAAGCCGCTGGATATAACCAGGGAAAAGGATTTTGGCAGGTATTTTATGGTAACCGCAGCTAACATGAAGATAACGGTGGATAAAGAAAAAGGTACGATTGTGAACATTTCAGGTGGAGGCTGTCCCGATGTTCCCTATCTGAGCGTAAAGTTGGTAGGAAACAGGATAACGGAGGTGGAAAGCCCTCGGCAGAACGGTTATTCCCTCTGTGCCTATATGCTGGAAAAGGCGCACGAAAAAGCGCTGGGCATGATCAGCAGTCAACAGCCTGTCACCGGATAGGAGTGTATCTGAACTTGCTTGCGATGGTGGGTACCCTGCCTTTTGAGGAAATGGAACTGAAGGCGGGCGAAACAACATTTGAAGGCGGAAACCTTAAGATGGGCGATTTCGAGGTCATGCCCGGCTTAGGTACCAGTGCCATGGTCGCATCAGCCTGCATTACCTGTAAAGCCCTTAACTTGGAATCTCCCTATTTTGTCACCTCTGGAGATATCGGAGACGGAAAGAGGAGTAAAGAGCTTTATCAGTACGTGGCGGCCAAGCTGGCGACCCTGAATCCCACGGTTTTGACCATGCATTACATCATGCCTGATATAGCCGGAATGACGGATATTCTTAATTCCGTGCGCGAAAGACGAAAGGAAATGACCATGATAGCCGATGCGGGTGCCATGTATGCCGCCAAGGCGACAGGTCTTGCACAAAAAATTGATATCTTTACACCTGATGCGGGTGAGATGGCCTATTTAGCTGACCCTAAGGCTACGCATCCCGCCTATGTGGAACACCTTTTGTTTGAGTTAGATCCATCTGAAGTTATCACCCTGATACAGAAGGCCTATGAAACCGGGAATGCCCCGAAGATTCTGTTGGTGAAGGGTGCCATAGATTACATTGTAGAAGATGGTCAAGTGGTTGACACCATCGATGAGCCTTCCATTTCCGCCATGGAAGCAATCGGGGGGACGGGGGACAGCCTGACCGGAATTCTGTCCGCCTTGATTTATGGGGGCTATGAGATGGTTGATGCCTGCATAAAGGCAGCCAGGATCAATCGCATTGCCGGTAAATTGGCGCAACCCGATCCCGCCACGTCGATCGTAGGTATAATCAACAAAATCCCGGATGCACTAAAGGAGGTAAAGTTATGCGTTTAACAGCTACAGTGGCAGGAGGTATTTTTGGTTTATTAGGTGCTGCGGGCCAGGCATTCTTTCATGTGATACCCCCACCGGCCTATGGTATCTGCATTGCTTGCCATATGAGAGACCTGGTAAACTGGATTGTTGCCCATATATATCCCATATATGGTCTGAAAGGCGGTGGGGCTCTGGTGATTCCCGGGGGGCCGGTTTCTTATAACTTTCCAGTCCTTACAGTTGGGGGAATACTCATCGGAGCGGTCATTGCCGCCCGTGTCAACAGGGAGTTCAGATGGAAAGTTATGAGGGTATGGTGGCAGAAACCCTGGGCAGAGTTTTTCTTAGGGATCCTGGTCATGGTATCGGCCCTGACGTTTGGAGGCTGTCCCATCAGGACAGCTCTTAAGGCTGCGTACCTGGATATGACCGCCATCTTGGGCCTTATAATGATCGGAGCAGGAGTTTTTGTGGGATGTCAGGTACTGAAAAAATTAACGTAAGGAGGTAACAAATGGATTTATTGGCACCAATTGCCACTGTATTCCTGGGGTTAATAATGGGATATCTCGGTCAGCGGGCAAGGATGTGTTTCATAGGAGGAATGAGGGATTACTACCTTGTCAAGGATACATACCTGATCAAAGGATTGATTGCCTTCCTGATATGCGCTTTTGCGGGCTTTTTGCTATTCCAGTTTGTGGCCCCCGCACTCAAAACCTTCCCGTGGTTTCTCGACGGTGGTACAGTATTTTCCAAAAAGTGGGCGGCAAAAGGCATAACAGCATCCCCAAGCCCCCTGCTACCTGCTCCCGGTGACCCCATCACCTGGTCTCCAAAGGTGTGGGCGCATGTAGTCCTCGCCATACTGGGCGGATTTGGCCTCGGGTTTTTCTCCTGCCTCGCCGGTGGCTGTCCCTTCAGGCAGCACATTATGGCCGCGGAAGGAAGCAAGAGTGCGATAACGTATCTTGTAGGATTTGCTCTTGGGGCTGTAATTTTCCACAGATTTATCGCACCTCTTATCAAAGCAATTTTCACGTAGTGTCATCGTAGGAGGTACCGATTATGGCCGATGTGACCTTAGATGTATGCGGCGAGGTTTGTCCCTTGCCTGTAATGAAGACTGACGAGGCATTAAGTAAAATGAAATCTGGACAGACCTTAGAGGTAATCGTGGACTATCCGCCCTCAAAAGAGAATGTGAAGAGGCTTGTTACCCACAAAGGGCACGAGGTCCTTAATATCACCGATGGGGGTAAGGTAGTGAAATTGTTAGTCAGGAAGGCATAGAAGAATTGGAAATATTACTGAAAAGGGAAGAAGGAGAAAATCTCTCGCTTTTAGCCACGGGGGACACCTTTTATGTGGTTGTCCTCGACCGCGAGCAGGATATCCTCTTTCTCGCTAAGGGGAGCCAATTAGCCCGGGCGTTCAGGGAACAGGAGCAAAGACGGCGGCAGGGCATCGACGCAAGTTGCCCCACATGCGATTTCATGCTGGCATCAGAGGGTGTCTACTGCCTTCAGAGGTCGAGGGAATTCATGC
>QMMV01000329.1 GCA_003647435.1 Deltaproteobacteria bacterium
ATATCAGTTATCGTCAAGGACGAATATCCAGGCTACTGTTTTTTCTCAACGCTCAGTAATGCTCTCAGACAGTGAGCCAGTCTCCAATCGGATGGCCTGTCCGCAATAATATTTTCAAAAAGCTAAACTGATACGATAAAGATATACATAACGAGCGGATGGGTAATCCGATCCTAAGGTGACTCGCTGTTTGAGAATATTAGCGAGCGTTAAGAAAGAACAGTTGAATGCCCAGGTCGGATATTCAATGTGACTTGATGGTTATCGGCGCGGGTATGGCCGGGATGGCATCTGCCCTATTTGCTGCTAACAGAGGGGTGACTACGGTTCAGGTAGGGATGCCCGGTGAAATCGGTTTTGCCAGCGGACTCCTGGATCTCATGGGCGTACACCCTGTAAAGGAAGGTCGAGTATGGAACAATCCCTGGGATGCAATCGATAGGCTGACCAGGGATATCCCCGAGCATCCCTACGCCCGCATCGGCAAAAATGATATTCGGCAAGCTGTTGAGGAATTCACTCTTTTTTCAGCAGAAAGTGGCTTTCCCTATCATACATACCAGGACCGCAACGCCGATGTTATAACGCCGATCGGAACTATCAAGAAAACTTACTGTGTGCCTGAAAACATGTGGAACGGCGTAAAGGCTCTCAACAAGAGGTCCTCGTGTCTACTTATCGATTTCAGTGGCCTGAAGGGATTCAGTGCCCGGCAAATCAAGGAGACTTTACACGAAAGGTGGCCTGAGTTGCGCACCGCCCGCGTTTCTTTTCCTGATACTTCCGGCGAAATCTATACGGAACACATGGCCCGGCAAATGGAAGACCGTAAAGTCCGGCAAAAACTCGCCCTGGCGGTTTCTCCGCATCTTAGAGGTGCTCAAGTGGTTGGCCTGCCCGCGATCTTGGGTATTTCCCGAACGCGGGAAGTAATTTCTGATTTTGAAAAACAATTGGGCGTTTCCGTCTTTGAAATCCCAACCATGCCACCGTCTGTTACCGGTCTGCGCCTCAGGCAGATCTTTGAACAACAACTCCCCAAACGGGGGGTTCGAACACTTTTTCAACAAAAGGTTTTGGGCGTGAGACCCGCCGGTACCGGTGAATTTAAATTTAACGTCGGAAATCATGACAACACACTTACGGTCGGCGCCAAGGGCGCCATCCTGGCCAGTGGTCGATTTTTCGGAAAAGGCCTTCACGCCGATGGAAAACGTATCCGAGAAACGATCTTTGGCCTGCCGGTTTATCAGCCCAAAGATCGAACACTTTGGCATTGCAAAGATTTTCTAAATCCTGCCGGCCACGCTATCAACCTGGCCGGCCTGGAAACAGATGATTCCTTTCGCCCCCTCGATCACTCCGGATGCCCCGCTTTCAAGACGCTTTTCGCGGCAGGCTCCATACTGGCTCACCAGGACTGGATGAGAATGAAATGCGGATCAGGTCTTGCCGTTGCCACGGCTTATATTGCGGTGAATTCTTTCCTGAAACAGGTTAGTTAGATGCATACAGTTATTTTTACTGCCTCCTTTTACTTAGCATTGACGATTTGCCTTACCGGCACAATTTACCGGGTCTCAAACTGGTTCCGGTTCAAGATCGGGCCGGATGCGGCCCGGTATTCAGCCCGAGAGAGAATGGCTGCGGCCCTGAAGGGAATCATCAGAACGGTGCTTAGCCGCCGGTTCTTTGCCATCCTCAAGGTGCTCGTTTTAGATGTCCTTTTCCAGGCCCGGATTTTAAAATCCGGCTTTTTCCCCTGGCTCATGCATATGTGTATCTTCGCCGGTGTCATGCTGCTGGTTCTGATGCACGCCCTTGGTGAATCCATCACGCAGGCATTGTTCCCGGATTATGCTTCCACCCTCAATCCCTTCATGTTCTTGAGAAACCTTTTCGGTGCCATGGTCGTTTTGGGAATTGCCATCGCCTTGTATCGTCGGCTGAAGGTTGAAGATCTTCGACGCACCACCAACAGCGGAGATAGATTTGCCATCGTTTTCCTTGCGATTATCATATTTTCCGGCTTTTTACTCGAAAGCGTGCAGATTCTCTCTTCTTCAATCTTTGATCAAATGGTCAAAGATTATTCAGGCGCTGTTGAGACAGAAGAAATCAAGCCCCTGAAAGCTTACTGGGAACAGGAGTTTGGTGTCGTATTCCCAGGAGCTGTGCACCCAACAGACCAAGAATATCTTAAAAAGGGACGGCTTTTGCACGAAGAAAGCTGTGCAGCGTGTCATACCAGACCGAAAGCAGCCTTTGTTTCTTATCCGATAGCCAAAGCCATCCGGCCGGCCGGCCGGATACTCAACGAAGTCCGGCTCGACATCTGGTTGAGGTATATTCATTTTCTGGCCTGCTTTCTCGGCCTGGCCTATCTGCCATTTGGTAAATTTTTCCACCTGATTGCCACGCCGTTTAACCTGACTGTCCATGCAGGGGAAGAACCCACCTTATCCGATCCCGCCAACATCGCCACCCGGCGGGCCATGGCCCTTGACGCGTGCACGCACTGCGGTCTTTGCAGCCTTCATTGTAGTGTAGCCCCCGTTTTCCGGTTGAATCCCAATGCCAACATTCTTCCCTCTGAAAAACTCATTTCAATCAAGGCCGTGGCTTCGGGCCAGCACCTCGGAAGCACCACACTTGAAGCGATTTCCGAAGGTAGCTTTATTTGCACAAATTGTTACCGCTGCACCACAATTTGCCCATCAGGGATAAACCTTCAGGACTTATGGAATGCTTCAAAAGAGGACCTGATTACAAAGGGCTTTCCCCAACCGCATATCTGGGTGCGCGAGCTAACAGCAGCAGAGTGGGCAGACAGAATATCGGATCACGAACGCGTCTGTTTTCCGGATGAAAAGCCAACTCACCGGTACCTCAATTTGGCAGACAGGGCTGAAACATTTGCCCCCTGTCTCCAGTGTACCACATGCACGGACGTATGCCCCGTGGTAGCTGCTACTGACAATCCTTCAAGAGACCTGGATCTGACGCCGCAGCAGGTCATGAACCTGCTGCGATTGGGGCTGAAGGAGATGGCGTTAGGTTCCCGGATGGTATGGAGCTGTGTAACCTGTTATATGTGCCAGGAGCATTGTCCTCAGGGGATTAAAGTCGCCGACATCCTATACGAGCTGAGAAACATAGCCTGTGACAGGCTAAAGGAGGTCAGACAAGTTGGGCAAACCGAAAAAAACGTATCAGTTTAGATTTTTGAAAATATTATTGCGGATAGGCCATCCGATTGGAGACTGGCTCACTGTCTGAG
>QMMV01000330.1 GCA_003647435.1 Deltaproteobacteria bacterium
CTGTTGTTTCATCTGGCCGACAGAATACGCCGATCCCGGCTTTGACAGCACCTCCACGGCGCCGCTTTCCATAGCCTCCAGGGCTAATTTCCCCCCCTTGGGTGTCAGAGAGCTAACGATAATGACGGGAAGCGGGTAATACTTCATAAGCTTCTTCAAGAAGGTAATGCCGTCCATGCGCGGCATCTCTATGTCAAGGGTCAGAACGTCCGGTTGCAGCCTCACAATTTTGTCCCTTGCAATATAAGGGTCAGGCGCCGTGCCAACAACCTGGATGCCGGGTTCTCTTGAAAGCGCCTCTGTAAAGAGCTTGCGAACAATAGCCGAGTCATCCACAATGAGAACCTTAATATCACTCACTGGCGAACCTTTCAGAAATCACAGCCTTGAGAACCACCGGCCCCTTCCATGCCGCTCCTGTCGATGCCAAGCACGTCGATCAATGTGTCTCTGAGCTTCTCCGGTTTGAAAGGCTTTCTAATGCACGCCCTGGCACCGAGTGCCAAAAGACCTTTAATCCGGTCTTGTCTGCCTTCCGTCGTCACGATGACCACGGGTGTGTCCGAGAGGGTGGGCTTTTTCTGCATGGCCTGCAAGAAAGCAACGCCATCCATTTCCGGCATGTGAATGTCAGAAATAATGACATCTATCCAGGTGTTATCAAGTATTGTCAGCGCCTCCCGGCCATTGCTTGCTTCCAGGAAGTGCCCTACGTCAAAGCCCGACATTTGAATTGTCTTCTTGATGATGTTGCGCATGGACGAAGAATCATCAACTATTAACACATTAAATGCCATCCTATGCCCCCGTTATAGCTGCAGAATATCCCGTATCTCATTGAACTCATCATAAAAAGTAATGATTATCTCCTGCAGATCCCTTGCCTTGAATCCAAAATCTTTCATGATTTTCTCTTGTCCCCGGTAAGACAAGCCGTCCCGACCAACCCCGATGCCCATCGAAAGTGTTATGATGTTTGCCAGATAAACGATTGGAAGAATCTGGCTGCCACTGTTGTCTTTTTCGGGGTTGTGATGCAGGCGTATGGCGCAGACAATATCTTCTGGAAAGCTCCACGATTCAGCTATCCTTGCTCCCAGCTCTGCGTGATTTATCCCGAGTATCTCGGCTTCAGCTTCAAGAAAAGAATAGTCCTTTTCGTTTACCAAGGTAATAATCTTGTCAAAGTATCCGTCAACGAAGGAATTCAGCACAACTTTGCCGACATCGTGCAGAAGAGCGGCTGTAAACAGGGACGGGGGCTCCGCTTTTCTTACATGCCTGCAAATAATCCTGGCTATCACGGCTGTCCCAACAGCATGTTTCCAGAGTTCCCCGCTGGCCAGAGCATACCCTTTATTATACGATCGAAAAAAACGGACAACTGTACCTGCCAATATGATCTCCTTTATTTGTGCATTGCCTAACAACACCATGGCCTGTCGCAGCGAGTGGACCTTTCTGTTGAGCCCGTAATAGGCCGAATTGCATATTCTCAATACATTTGCTGTAATGGCCTGATCATACTCGATGATAGCAACGACCTGATCCAGAGATGACTCGGAATCCTCCATGGCCGTAAGTGCCATGGTGGCCAGCCTGGGAAATGGCGGGAGTTTTTCGATAGATTTCAGTATGGGGGCAATCTTTGTCATAGTGTCTTAAACCCCTGACCGGAAACTTTGAGTACGGTTTCACCCGTAGCAATATTGAGTCGCATAGTCCTGTTCACAGTCCCTCCGACATCTTCGGCGTCAATGAGGATGTTGTTCCGCCAGAAAATCTTTCTAAGTGCGGCATAATTACGTTTTCCGATATTGAAAACCCTGCTTTCATCCATCACCTGAGAGCCACCTGCAACCTTGACAATCATCTGTCTCTTTACAGCCCCGAGCTTGTAACAGGACTTGAACAGCATTGGTATCCCGGTGTCGGCAAACATATAGGGATTTGTTTTCGCCCTGACAGGGTTTACATCTGACTCCGGAAGCATATAATGAAGTATGCCGCCTACCCTGGCCACAGTGTCGTACACCGCTACACCAATGCATGAACCGAGCGAATAGGTAACCAGGGTCACATCCGGATCGTGACTTACTTTCATGTCCGCAATGCCGATGATAACGTCCAACGCAAAGGTTCCTTTACCTGGGCCCCGGGGGAAACCGGTTAAACATTTTGTATCAGTTTGGATTTTTGAAAATATTATTGCGGATGGCCTGTCCGTTCCGTATGTCTGTTTTTTAAAAGAGCTAAAGTGTTACAATATTTTCTACTTTGATTCATACATACGACGGGCCAGCCCACGAAAACTGAGATAGCAACAAGTGTGCCAATAGCCTGGCGCTTGCATTGGTCGCGGCGCTCCGATACTCGTGGATTTCTGATATAGATGATGGCGAATGGCTGCTGGCTGATGGTGGGTCATCTGAAATCCGAAGCACGAAATTCGAAATTCGAAACAAGCACGAATAACCAAACCTCCATACTCCGAAATAATAACTCTTTACAGTAACACTTGGGTTTGTGTTTAGGGCGTTTGAACATTAGAATTTCGAATTTGTTTCGGATTTCGATATTCGGATTTCGAATTTTAAATTGAGTTGTGCAGGATGGATACTGCCTACCAAAAAACTATGGGAAAAGCGTCAAAGGATTGACGTGGAGTCGCCGGCTCGACAATAGCTACAGTAAAGTTAAAATCTCAGGTTGATAGAAACTAAAAACTCTGATAAAGGTCAGGGAAAAAATGATACAGCAAGAGTACCTGGTTGTCAGAACTGCTTGCGGTTTTTGTAGCGTTTGTATTAGTTTAGATTTTTGAAAATATTAGGGCGGACAGGCTATCCGATTGGAGACTGGCTCACTGTCTGAGAGCATTAGTGAGCGTTGAGAAAAAACAGTAGGGTGGCTATTCGTCCTTGACGATAACTGATATTGTGACCGAATGGATGTTATTTGAACTTCTAAGCGCTGTTTTTTCTTTACGCTCAGTTAGGCTCGAGTTTGAGACGGTTTCCAATCGGATGGCCTGTCCGCTCCATATGTCTGTTTTTTAAAAGAGCTAAAGTGTTACGGGCGTTTTAGTTCTTTTAAAAACAGACGCAAATGTTTTCAAAAACCTTAATTGTTACCGATTTTCTGATTTGGGCTCCAGCCGGATAGTTGTTAAGGAGAATGAAACATGGTTGTCAGATTATGGGGTGTACGTGGTTCTCTCCCCACACCCTTGAGTACTCAAGAGATCAAGCAAAAGATACTGTTTGCTTTAAC
>QMMV01000331.1 GCA_003647435.1 Deltaproteobacteria bacterium
AGATAGAGATGATAGCCCCCAGCCATGGACAGATATATCCCCGGGCCTCCCTCATTATTGATGCCTATAAGGACTGGGACCTCGGACCACTCCGAAACAAAGTAGTCGTCCCGTATGTAACCATGCACGAAAGCACGAAGCTGATGGTCGATTATTTTGTATCTGCTCTTGTGGAGAAAGGTGTCGGGGTCGAACAGTTCAATCTTGCTGTTACGGATATAGGAAAACTTGCAATGGCCCTGGTTGATGCGGCTACAATCGTAATTGGAACTCCAACACTCCTCGTCGCGCCTCCCCCTTACGCCGCATATGCCACGTTTTTGGCAAACGCCCTGAGGCCAAAGACAAAATTCCTCTCCATTATTGGTTCCTACGGGTGGGGTGGTAAGACTGTAAAAGTCTTGGCAGGGATGATTCCTAATCTTAAAGTCCAACTTATCGAACCTGTTCTTTCCAAAGGCTTACCGTTAGAGGCTGATTTTAAAGCTCTTGAGAATTTGGCTGAGACTATCGCGATGAAACACAAAGAAGAGGGGTTTAAATAGCCAGGTGATGTTTTCCTTCTAAGAATTTTTCCTAACAAATAAAGAGAAGAAAATGGGTGACCCTATGTTTCAAAAAACCGCTCCCGCTGGTTAGGCGTGGCGTTAAGCTGACCGCTCGCGATGCTCGCGATCAGCTTAACGTGGCGTATGCTTCGCCATTGCCCTTGCCAGGCGGCCCGCTTCGCGCTCCGCCTAACAAGGGCAATGGAGCAGACTGCGGTGTGTCTCGTCATGAGCAAGTTCATGCCGATCCACATGCTCGCAGCTCATCCGCCACGTTATGGGCGCAAAAGCCATATAAATATATTGACGCATGTCTTGTTCTGCCGTATCTTAACCATATCACAAAACGATCTGATTTTGAGTGGGATTTTTCCAAAGACAAACTGAATCAAGAGAAACACGGTGTCTCTTTTGCCTTAGCGCAGCTTGCTTTCCTGGATCATAATCGTGTCATCTTAGAAGATCTGGAACACAGCGATGATGAAAATCGATATTATTGTCTTGGCAAAGTTGCCAGCGAAATTATGACTGTGAGGTTCACATATCGAAAAAAATCAGAATTATAGGCGCCGGATATTGGCGGAAAGGGAAAAAGATATATGAGACGCAGGCAGAGGTCCGGAGCTTGTTGGTGGTTTGGTTCAGTCTTCCTCTGCCATTTCCAGGGCGATAAGCGGGCTGTCAAAGACGTAATTCAAAATAGTCAACAACGTCCCCAAAGTCACACGGTCAGACATTTTCATAGAAACCTTTCGGTTGTAAATCCCTGGACACAATTCCTCTGTCAAGGACAAGATAACGTCTTATATCGAAACAAAGGTCGCATTTTGATATGTATCCGTCAGACGGCCTGAAATCATATCTGCTTGAAGCGTACTCGAACAGACCAGTAATACCCTTCTCAAACAGGATATGAAGAAATGGATATTTTTCCGGATTAATCAGATTCCCAAGGTCATCACGATGAATGGCAAGGCCCGAACACAGGCCGGGGATATAGTTCCCAAACAGGTCAAAGTGAAAGTGGCTCACATCGAGCAGCTCGAGACACCCGGCTTTGTTAGAAGAAAGAACCTGCTGGTACGGTTTTCGCCTGAACACATTCCCGAAGGTCTTCAGCGCTCTTCCACCAAAGTGTATCCAGTACCGTGAGGGAAGTTTCTCAAGGTAGTCGCTGCCATACTTGTTTTCATATTCAGACAGAGTATGGACCCGCTTGTCGTCGAAGGTATCAATCTCAGCGTAGAAGTCTGATATCCATGGAAAAACATTCATGCCCACCGCACGGCACGCCTCAATTACTCCTTTGACTTTATAAAACGGAATGTGCTCGTTATGAAATGGGCTCATCGATATAAGTAGAGTGGAAAGGCCACTCTTGCGGAGAGAGGATAGAACCCGGCGGGCCGACTCTTTATCCTTGTACCAGGAAGAATTCGTCTCTACGTATTCGATCCGCACACCCAAAGATAGAGTTGTTTCAATAACCATTTCCAATGCATCCGGTTTAAGGATTGGCTCTCCGCCGCCAATATGAATGGAGTTGCATCCGAGGCTCTTGATCTTGAGGATATTCTTCTCCGTTGTTTCTCTGTCAATGTATTTCTTTTCCCACTGTGGACTACAGCCGTACAAGCAGTGTCTACACCTGGAGGTGCAGTAATAGTTGGTTATCAAGCCGCCCGAATCCAAATAGTTAATTGCGAGCCTTCGGCTTGACATAGACATCAATCCAGACATAGTCTCTTTCCGGTAATCTTGTCTTTCGTTCCATCCATCAAGATTCTTTCTTATCAGATGGATTACCCAATTCACGCCCCCTCAGCCGAGAAGGCTGGTGCCAAGAAGCAACGGCCCCCGGCATCCGCTATTGCTTATGAAACTGCGCTCTTCTATCTGCCGGCGGATCGGTGCGGGCCACGGAGCCCAGTCGGGAGGGCACACATAGGGAAGAGGTACCTGTTTCTTTATTTCAGCGGTGGCCTTTTGCCACTGCTTGGCTCCAGCATTCGCGGGCGTTGCCCCGCGAATGCCGAACTGAAAATGACTTTAGGAATTATCTGCTTTTTCTGGCAGTGCCCTGAATCGCTTCAGGCTGCTTTCGGAACACCGAGGACCTTTTCAATAGCTTGTACAATATACTCTTTGGGCAATGCTCCGACAGCCATCTGGGGAGTGTTATTTGTAGGGATGAACAACATGGATGGAATACTGCGGATGCCGAAGGCGGCAGCCAGTTCCTGTTCTTGGCCGGTATTTACTTTGTAGAAGTTTATTTTGCCCGCATATTCTTCAGACAGTTGTTCAAGGATTGGCGCCACCATTTTGCACGGTTGGCACCAGTCGGCATAAAAATCAATGATGCATGGTAACTTACCCTCAAATTTCCAGTTTTCGTTTTTCTCCCAGTTGAATACTTTTTCCAAAAATGTTTCTTTCGTTAGCTGTTCAGTCATAACACCTCCGCGTTTCGTAGTTGGAATCTATTCGTGCTCAAAAAGGGCTTGTGGATCTCGATTAAAAAGCAAACTCATAGTAGAAATCCATTTGTATGTCAAGAGGTTTCCAGGGCAGACGATCAAACAGCGCTCCGAATCTCCGCGACCCGTTAGTTTCTTAATGAAAATACCGGTAATGATAGCATCGCCCTCATCTGGGTCATCGGCAAGGACATATCGAGGAGGTTGCCGAGAGAACATCTCTTCGTAAAC
>QMMV01000332.1 GCA_003647435.1 Deltaproteobacteria bacterium
ATTGCAGATTCCAGGTCTTTTCGACCGGATAGCACCTCATCTATGGTTTGACCGAAGTAGGCAACAAAGGTTATCCCTGGCATATTCGGAAAGAGCTGCTTGAGGAGCTTGACCATATTCAAGGTGGTTTCGCTGGCAGAGAGCCGGCCGTCGGACGCCATTTGAATATATCCGTTTGTGATCATCTCGCGGAGCGCTCTTTTGACCTCTTCAGGGAAGTTGAGACCCAGGCCGCTTAAATCGCGAAAGAGGGTTTCCGTTATGTATCGTTCAGGCGAGCGTGATCCCAGACTTCCAATCTCGCCTTCGCGCTCTGCCAGCAGAACCATACACGATAGGGTTACCAAGTTCGGTGAGAACCCACAGATCTGTTTACCTGGCCCGAGTAATCCTTCGATGTGGCGGGAGAATGTCGCGTTGAAGTGATCCAAGACCGGATGTAAGGCGCCGCTGTCGGGTGTAACATCTTTTTTCATCTGATTTTCCCTTCGAGTTCACAAGGTTAACTGAGCGTAGAGGAAGAACAGCTCCTGGATGTTGAAATAGCATGTATTCGTTGACAATATTCGTCATCACCAAAGACGAGTACGCCAAAGTTTTGTTCTTTCTCAAGGCTCACTAACGCTCTCAAACAGTGAGCCTCTTTCTAATCGGAGTGCCCGCATGCAATGATGTTTTAAAAACCTAAATGCTTATCAGCCAGCAAATATTATACCAATTACGGGAGCATTTGAGGCGGACATGAATCAAGGGGGGATGCCCAAAAATCTGGATTGAAACCACTGATCACGATACAGGTGGCGGCTCCTCCTTTTGGATGGAGTCCAATCTTGTGATCATCTTCCCGCACGCTCGGCCTACTGGCACGTTTTGTGCTGTGCCTAAATTCAAGCTTGATTCTTCTCCGCCGTGCAAGTTCTGCTCTTTCCTCAGGAGGTTACCATGCCAGTACCTATTTCTCTGAAAGGGATAGATGAGGCAATATCAAATCTGGATTATAGAAAGCCTTCAACATTAAAGTACAGGCTCGTTCATCTCATAAGAGGCTTCTATGAAGATGAAGATTCTATCCACTCCTTAGAGAAAATCGAGCCTGAAAAGCTCATTAACGCCCTCTGGAACACGGGTGGGGATGCTAACGTTATTAAGAAGAGGCGGAAGAATCTGAGTAGTCTTAAATCATCTGTCAATGCAGACCTGCGAAGGATTGGCAGGGCCGGAAAAAATCCTGAGGGAATAATCATCGGGCGAAACAACGTTTTTGTGATGTCCGATGAAGTTAAGGATAACCTCATTTCAACGTTTGCAGGTACTTTTAGGCGTAGCCTGGTAGAAGGAGACGGGACTGCCAACTTGCAGCAAATAGCAGAGGCCTTAAGTCTTATAAAAGAAATCTTGTCGGGTCCGGATCGCCTGACCGAGGCAGGGGAGTCTGACAGCCGCAGCAAAACCCAAGAAATACGCAACATCATACAAGGGCTGGGGGAAGTGCTTGGCCTGGGGGCGGAAAAAGGCAGGCTGGTAACTGAGGCTCCAGGGGTTGTTCAGGGAAATGTCAACTCATCTGGAGACGCTGGGATAGCCGAGAAAGTACTGGCAGAAAAGGATGAAGAGTATCAAGAAATCGATGAGGACGAAGAAGTCGAAGAGGACGAGCTGGAAGAAGTTCTTGAAGAAGTTGACGTAGACATGGATGAAAAGCTCGGGGAAGGAGAAGCTGGCCCGACCGAAAAAGGAGAAGAAGCCTGCGCAGATGAATTAGAAGAGATTCTTCAACCGTTTGAGGAAATAGAAGAAACAGTTGACGAAACTGAAGCAGAAGAAGAAATAGAAGAAGCCGTAACAGCAGGAGATGGCCATGAAACGGAGCTCGGGGAAATACTCGAAGAGGCTCAACCTGAAGAAGAGATAAGAGAACTTGATGCAGATGACATCCTCGAAGAGATTGAAATTTCAGACGATGCTGATGAAGTGGATGAAGCAAAAGGTATTGGAACGGGGCTTGTGGAAGATTATCAGGAAGCCGGTCTCCTTGTTGAGAGCCCGGGAGAGCAGTATGCCGATGGCAGCAATGAAAATGGCGACAGAATCCAAAAAGCGAGGTTTCTGGCAGAGGCCTTTGATAGTTATCTTGGGGCTACCGAGAAATTCTACAACCAGTATATCCTCATTCCGGAAGGAAAATATACCGTTGGCAGCAAGAGGCCAAGAAGGGGTGAAAGACCTGAGCAGAGAATCAAGTTAGCAGGGTTTTACATTGGCAAATTTCCTGTAACAAATGCTCTTTTCGAGGTCTTTGTCGAAAAAACCGGGTATCAGACAACAGCGGAAGAGCAAGGATATGGAACAGTTTACTACGGGCGTCTTAAGGAAACAGTAGATGAAAGAACCGGGCTGGTGAAAGTTATATGTAACAGTGCCGTCCATTTTAAGACTGTATATGGAGCATGCTGGTACCAGCCTTTTGGCCCGGGGAGCACTCTGCTCAACAGGAAAAACCACCCTGTGGTTCAGGTTAGCCTGAGGGATGCTATGGCCTTTGCGGCATGGACGGGTAAGAGGCTCCCTTACGAAAACGAATGGGAGGCTGCGACAAGAATTCCCGATGGGAGAACTCTCCCGTGGGGAAATGACTGGAAGAGCAATGCTTGTAACGTCGAGGAAAGCTGCATTGGGGACACCACACCGGTAGACAAGTATACAGGTTTTGCAAGTAATTTAGGCATCGTTGATGTTATGGGGAATGTGCTGGAATGGACCCTCGATAGGTGCGGGCCGCCCCGCGATGTAAAAAATAATTCTAAATATCACATTGTGAAGGGGGGAAGCTGGATATCCGCCAGTGACATACGACTATTCAGCAGGTTCAAATGGGATGTCGAATCACCATCCAATATAGTTGGTTTTAGATGTGTTCTAACAGCTTAGCTCTTGTAAACAATAGACGCAATGAGCACGCGGCCTCTCCGATCATAAACCCTCTCGAACAGTGAGTCTCTTTCTAATCGAAGTACCCGCACCAGATGACGTTTTCAGACACCTAAATTGTAACGGGGTGTTGCATCTTGACGGCCTGTTGCCCAAATCCCCTTTCGCTTGGTCTAAAATGTTTTTTGACAAATCGTATCAGTTTAGTTGTTTCAAAAAACAGACACAATGAGCATACGGGCAATCCGGTATAGACCGCCTCAAACTCGAGCATAACCGAGCGTAAAGAAAGAACAGCGCCTGGACGGTACAATAACATGAACTGGTTGCC
>QMMV01000333.1 GCA_003647435.1 Deltaproteobacteria bacterium
CCAGTCTCCAATCGGATGGCCTGTCCGCTCCGTATGTCTGTTTTTTAAAAGAGCTAAAGTGTTACGATTTGTCAAAAAACGTTTTAGACCAAGCGAAAAGGGATTTGGGCAACAGGCCGTTAAGAAGCAAGAAACAGCACACCGGGCAAGCGGGCTGAAACCAGCCAACCATAAAGTGAAGGAGACAAAACAATGGATTTTGCAAAATTAGCGGAAAAGTTAGGTCTCGAAAAAGACGAATTCATAGAACTGGTCGAGCTTTTCCTGGATGTGAGCGCCTCTGATCTCGGCAAGCTGCAATCGGCCATTGATGAAAGGGATATCCAACAGGCAGTTGAAGTTGCTCATTCCTTAAAAGGTGCTTCAGGAAATCTTGGCTTAGACGAGATAAGCCGCATGGCTAAAAACGTAGAAGCCAACGCCCGCCAGGGGAGTCTGGATGGGGCGACCGAGGCGGTCAGGATGATGAAAGAAAAACGTGAACTGATCGCCGAGGCCATCAAGAATGCTTGAGCGGTAGAAAACGTTTCAGGTTGTACCTGCACGCCAAAGTCGAGATTATCTTTTTCAACACTGTTTGTTGACATGTTCGCAGCAGTTGCCTGTCTTTCTCCCGACCCCGCCTTCATATACGTTTTTCTGTCACAAATCCCATAAGTCTATGGATGTTCCTGGGTGCCTTAAAAAGGCAAAGATTGAAAGGGAATGTTGTATGGTTTGGTGTCCTGTGCTATAGGGTTCGGCTGTGACTTACACAGAGTCCTTGTACCGGCCAGTCGGCCGCATCTCGAGAGGAATATGGAATGGATAATCATCGAGGAGCATAGCGTATGCAAACTGTCATTTTGGCGGTGATCATCGGACTCACTGGCGGCGTGGCGGTCGGGCTTCAAGCCCCCCTGACCAGCCTGATGAGCCAGCGCATCGGCACGCTGGAGAGTATATTTATTATCCATTTTGGCGGTGCGGTACTCACTATGGTACTGCTCCTGACAATCGGGGGAGGGAACCTGGGTTCCTGGCGCAACGTGCCCTGGTATGCACTTGGTGCAGGCTCTCTTGGACTGGTTATCCTGGCTGCAATCAGTTATACTATCCCCCGGCTTGGTGTGGCGACTACGGTCACCCTCGTAGTCACTGCACAATTTCTCGTTGCTGCGTTATTGGATAATTTCGGCGCCTTAGGTACTTCGGTACGCCCTGTGGATCTGTCGCGACTTATCGGCATGGCCGTTTTATTCCTGGGAACATGGTTAATGGTACGGTCATAGAAAAACTAAAAAAGAGAAGAAGAGAGGAAAAATGAGAATTCATTTGGTGAGCAGGATTTGGCTTTTGGTCATTTCACTTATTACCCTTTCCGGCTGTGCGGTCCTGGTAGCAGGCGGAACAGGGGTAATCGGAACTTATGCTTACGTTGCCGGATGGATGGAGGGAAACTACAATGTCGACCTTGATCGAGCCTATTCCGCGACTCTCACTGCCTGCAGGCATCTCAAGTTAAAGATTGAGAAAAAAACCAAGAATCTGAGTTCAGGCAGTATAACAGCCAATGACGGGAACCGGACGTTATGGATCAAGCTTAAGGCCCAAAATTCAACCGCCACCAAAATCTCAGTTCGTGTAGGGCTGATTGGTAACAAGCCTGCCTCACAACGGGTTCATGCAGCTATTGCAAGGGCCTTGAAAGGATAATGGATGGTTGGACCTGATCACCATGCGTCAACTTGCTCTCCGAATGGCCTTGATTCTTTCCAGGACTGGCGGATGACTGTAACTCAAAAATACCTTAAGCGGATGGGGCGTCAGATTTGAGAGATTATCAACGCTTAGCTTCTTTAAGGCTGAAATCATCGCTTCTGGTTTCCCGTATGTGGTAACCGCGTATGCGTCAGCCTCGTATTCGTGTTTTCTGGAAAGAATTTTAAGGAAGACAGAGACAACCATGTTGATTGGTGCATAAAGGAAGGTAAAAAGGATTAGACTCGCATATATTGAAGTGTTTTGCATCTTAAAGGCGGAAAATAGTCCCTTATTGTTTATAAACAAGGAAACAAGAAACAGCATCAGGCCGGTCTTTATACTTGAGATGACGACAGACTTGAGAATATGCTTTTTCTTATAATGGCCCATCTCGTGGGCAAGGATGGAAACAAGCTCATCTACTGTCTGCTTTTCTATCAGTGTGTCAAATAGCACGATCCTCCGGAACTTCCCAAACCCTGTGAAGAAAGCATTTGACTTGGCCGACCGTTTTGATGCATCCATTTTGAAGATGCCACTTATTTTGAAATGCTGTGACTTCGCATAGTTCTCAATAGCTGTCTTGAGCTCCCCATCTTTCAAGGGAGAAAACTTGTTGAACAATGGCAGTATTACAAGAGGGGCAAAAAATGTGAGCACAATCTGCAACAGGACCACGGCAATCCAACAGTAGACCCATGCCAAGTTTCCGATTTTGCCAAAAAACCACAAAATGAGCGAAAAGGCAGTCCCTCCAATAGCGGCGATCAGCAGCCAGCTTTTGAATATATCCAGGATAAACGTCTTTGGTGTAGTTCGATTAAAGCCGTACTTCTCTTCAATGACGAAGGTACTGTAAGCTGAAAAGGGAATGGAGATTAGCTGGTAAGCAAGTAGCAGGATTCCGGCAAAAATGAGGCCGGTAGCAATGGGACCGAATTGAAAACCTCTTGCAATCCGGTCAGCAATGTTGAACCCGCCGATCAAGATGAAAACCAGCGTAATCGACGTCATTATTGTCTCGGCAACTATTTCAAACCGTGTGTTTTCCTTTAGATAACTTTGTGCTTTTTTGTATTTCTCCGCATCGTAGTATCCTTGAAATTCTTCAGGCAAATCTGTTTTTATATGCCTTACGTTGAGGGTTTCTACTACGACATTTAAAATATAATTGCCAATTATGATGAAAAGGATAATTGCTAAGTAAATATTCATGCTTTTAAGTATCCGCACTCTTGCAGATATTTCTGAATCTTGTTGTCTGCCGCCTCTTCTATGGTCTGCTGTAACCGAGCCGGGTCAAGGTTGGGGTAATGTCTCTCGAGTGCAGGCAGGTTGTAAAGGATACTCTTGGATATAGAACCAGGAACCAGGATGCCTTTTTTGACTTCAAATTCGAATTTCACCCGGATAGGTATCCTGACAGTTTCAAAGCCCAAATCAAAAAAGTGGTGAAAAACTTTTTTTTCAACTATCCAAACCATCCAGCGAGACTTTTCTCATTGGATTCATGG
>QMMV01000334.1 GCA_003647435.1 Deltaproteobacteria bacterium
GATGTTGGCAACCAGTTCATGTTATTGTACCGTCCAGGCGCTGTTCTTTCTTTACGCTCGGTTATGCTCGAGTTTGAGGCGGTCTATACCGGATTGCCCGTATGCTCATTGTGTCTGTTTTTTAAAACAGCTAAACTGATACAAAGAAAGGAAATTTGAGCGGAGTTCAGGGTTTGGGCTTTTTGAAAAGCCCCTGCTGAACCGGGAGGCCGAAGTGCCTGTACGCCTTTTCTGTGACTTTGCGACCGGCAGATGTGCGAGTGAGGAATCCTACCTTCAGGAGATAAGGCTCCACCACATCTACCAGGGTATCAGACTCTTCTTGCAGGGTAGCAGCGATGGCCTCGATTCCTGCCGGCCCTCCCCTGTAGAAGTCAATAATGGCTTTTAAGAATTTTCTGTCCAGCATTGTCAAGCCTTTTTCATCAACACCTTCGAGCTCAAGCGCTTCCTGGACTGTCTTTTTCCGTATCGTGCCGTCACCTCTGACCTGGGCAAAGTCCCTTACCCGTTTCAACAGCCGATTCACGATCCTGGGAGTGCCCCGGGACCGGCGTGCAATCTCATATGCGCCATCTGTGTTAATTTGAATGTTTAGAAGGGATGCTGAACGCTTTGCAATCCGAACCAGTTCGTCTTCGGAGTAAAAATCAAGATCCCTGAATATCCCAAAACGTTCACGCAAAGGGGCGGAGAGGAGCCCTGCCCGTGTAGTTGCACCTATCAGTACAAATCGTGCCAGACGATATCGGTGGCTTCTTGCGTGAACGCCCTTGTCAAAGATAAAATCTACTGCAAAATCTTCCATAGCCGGATAGAGAAATTCTTCCACAACCCGCGGAAGACGATGGATCTCATCAATGAAGAGTATGTCTCCATCTTCTAAATGTGTTAGAATGCCCAGGAGGTCGCCACCCTTTTCCAAGGCAGGGCCGCTGGTGACTGTGATATTGACACCCATTTCCTGAGCGATGATGTGGGCAAGCGTCGTCTTACCCAGGCCAGGGGGGGCATGAAACAGGATGTGATCGAGCGGTTCTTTCCGCTGGCGTGCAGCCTCGATGGCAATGCTGAGAGTCTCTACTACTTCGGGTTGGCCAATGTATTCTGCAAGACTTTTAGGCCTCAGATTGATGAATTGTGGTTCTTCATCGGTTACGACAGGCTTCGGCTGAAGGGAAGAAGTGCCATTTTCACCGGCGGCTCCCGCTTTTTTCCGGCGGTGATCTGTCATGAGGCGACTTCCCCGCGATAGACTTCTTCAAAGAGTTCTTCTGCGGTCGTAATATCGGCGTTTCTTTTCAGGGCAGCAGCTATCATCTTTCTTGCTTCTTTTACCTTATGTCCTAATTGTTTGACGAGCACATCGAGGACCTGCTCTTTGAAATCTTCCAACGGGGGTGGTTCGCATGGTTTTTCAGCCTCATGGATCAAGGCAAACTTTGCGACTTTACCTTCCAGCGTTGCGAGGATCTTCTGCGCGGTCCGGTTACCGATCCCCTTCAACCGCTTGAGATAGGCGACATCTCTTGCTTCTATTGCCCTGGCAATCTCCCTGACCGGCACCGTTAGAGACTGAACCGCTTTCATGGGCCCAATATCTTCTACGGATATAAAATGGCGGAAGAATTCTCGTTCTGCTTCGAGATTGAAGCCTATCAGCGTTGGTTTCGGCTGGCGCTCTGTTTGGTGATAGTAAATATATAAAGCAAGCTGGTCGCCGACCTGTTTGGAGTCGATCGATTTTCTGACAATTGCAGGTATGAGTATCTCATAACCAACATGGTTAGTCAGCAGCAATATTCGATCGTTTTCCTTTTTTAATATTTTGCCTTCAAGATATCCGATCATATATGCCCGTTGTCCGTTCACAGCTCATCGTTGTCCGTTCTTCCATTGGTGAACGGTCAACATATCCTCTGCTTACTGCCTATTCGCCCAATTCTCCACTCTGTCCCTCCCCGCTACTCCGGGGCGGGCGAAGCCACTGAATCCCCGTGCCTGAAAAGGCCTACAATTGCAAGGGCCAGTGCATCTGAGGCATGAGAAGGCGTAATGGGTGTCTGGCTGTTCAAAAGATGCCTGACCGACCTTTCGATCTGGTTTTTTGAGGCGTTACCGTTTCCTGTAAGTGCTTGCTTGAGCTCTCTTGAGGGAAGTTCTATGGACGGGACCCGGCACCGGGCACCCGAAAGGAGTATGACACCGGTGACCTTTCCGAGGGCGATACCCGATTTGGGATATTCAGTCAGGGAGAAGGTATCTTCGATAACCATCAGGTCGGGTTTTTCAGAATTCAGGACGGAACAGACTTCGGAAAAAATGTGGTTGAGCCGGGCGGCCAGGACCTGGGCGCTGGAGGTTCGAATTGTGCCAAAGCTATAGTCTCCCAGCCGGGACCCGGTCCCCTCCACAATTCCGTAACCTGTATTGGCCAGGCCGGGATCTATGCCGATAACCTTTATTGTGTGTTTCAATGGTTATGTTTTATCGTATCAGTTTAGCTTTTTGAAAATATTATTGCGGACAGGCCATCCGATTGGAGACTGGCTCACTGTCTGAGTTTGAGACGATCTCCAATCGGATGGCCTGTCCGCTCCGTATGTCTGTTTTTTTAAAGAGCTAAAGTGTTACGTTTTATCTTTTCCCCACTATTCGAGTACTTTCAGCTTTTTTCTGGCAATTTTTGCCTCGTTGGAGCGAGGGTACTTTCGCACCAATTCCTTAAGGATAAGCCTTGCGTTGGTTTTATCACCCAGGTTAAAAAAAGCGAATCCCTGTTTCAGCAAAGCACTGCGAATCTTATTCCCTTTTGGGTAGTTTTCGATGACCTTTTGATACTCGAGTATCGCCTTTTCATACCATTTTTCACGATAATAAATCTCTCCGATCCAGAACTGAGCGTTGTCTGCATTTTCAGATTTAGGGTATTGCTTCAGAAAGGCCAGAAACAACTCGCGAGCGGATTCATATTTACCGCTGTCAAGTTGTTGTTTGGCTTCTGTGTATAACTCATCAGGCGTTTTGCGTAACTTTGTCTTCCCCTTTTCCAGGCCGGGGGGTGTTGCCTCGGCGTAGTCGACCTTTCCGGACGGTTCCATCCCCAGGTATTGTTCCAGTTGAATGATCCGATCAAGACCCCTTCGGAGAGATTCTTCAAGAGCTTTTAAGCGCTGCTCGTTTTTTTCTTGTGAGAGTGCCAGGGTTTCTGTCCTGCGCCGCATATCATACCGGC
>QMMV01000335.1 GCA_003647435.1 Deltaproteobacteria bacterium
CCGTATGTCTGTTTTTTAAAAGAGCTAAAGTGTTACGATTTTTGAAAATATATTGAGCTATCTTACCACAAAGCTTTGTGCCCTGGCAGCTGAACAGGTGGAATATATGCGTATTTTTTGAAAGCGCTGAAGCAATGCTTTTGTTCGAACATTGGTTTCGGGGAAAAGCATTGACAATAAAAAAGAATGTTTGTATTATATGAAATTCAAAGCGGGCATAGCTCAGTTGGTAGAGTACAAGCTTCCCAAGCTTGGTGTCGCGGGTTCGAGTCCCGTTGCCCGCTCCAAGGTGCAATAGATTCGCCCTATCCCCTTTTTGAGGCGATGTCGCGTGTTCACCGGTACTCGGACATTTGCTTCGATAAGTGGAGGCTGTGATAAGTTTTTTACTGGTTCTTGCCGTAGAAGACTCGACAAAAAGCTATTTGAGACGGGAAACGGGCAACAGCCCGTTTTTTTTGATAGATCGAAAAGAAGAAATCATGATCATGGATGAATGGGTGCAAAACTTTATTTCCGACGTGGAGTGCCTTGCTAAACCACTTCTCGACTCCGAAGGGCTAACACTGGTCGATATAGAATACCAGAGAGAGACTAAAGGCTGGACACTACGCCTCTTCATTGACAAAGATGGTGGTGTAACCCTGCAAGATTGCACTTATATTAATAACCAATTGGGAGACATCCTGGACGCAAAGTTGGATTTTGATGTCCCATATCACCTGGAGGTTTCCTCTCCAGGCCTTGACAAGCCATTGAGAAAGCCGGAACATTTTGTCTACTTCCGGGGGCGACAGGCAGTTATTAAGACCGAAGAACCAGTTGGGGGAAAAAGATATTTCAGGGGCAGACTTGGAGGTTTGTCGGACAATGTAGTTCTGCTTGAAGTAGAGGGTGAGCTGCTCCATATTCCCTATGAGAACATTAAGAAGGCATGTCTGGATGGATGAATTGAATGGTGATGTAAATTTGTATGTTTCGAGTTGAACCACGGGACTTTTGGTTCAGGCACTAACAATCAAAGGTGTGGAATATGTTTATATCAGAAGTAAAAAGAGTTATTGATCAGGTAAGCCGCGATCGTGGTATTGATCGAGAAATCCTGATTAAGGCCCTGGAAGAAGCTTTGATGTCTGCGGCCAGAAAGAAATTTGGGAGTAAGGTTGATATCGAAGTTCATTATGATGAAGAGCGGGGAGAGATCGAGATTTTTCAGTTTAAGGATGTCACAGAACATGTCACCGAGCCTGATTTTCAGATAAGTCTCGAGGAAGGCCGCAAGCTCGATCCGGAATGTGAAGTGGGAGACAGTCTGGGGACCAAGATGGATACACGAACCTTCGGGCGGATTGCTGCCCAGTCAGCCAAGCAGGTCATCATTCAGAAGATGAAGGATGCTGAGCGGGACGTAGTCTACGAAAATTTTATTGGTAAAAAGGGACAGATCATTAACGGAATTGTAGAAAGAATAGACAGAGGTGACATAATTGTGAATGTCGGTCGAACCGAGGCAATCCTTCCCGTACAGCAACAGGTGCCCCGGGAAACATACCGGAGGGGAGACAGGATTCGGGGCTATGTACTGGATGTTCTTCATGAAACTCGCGGCCCCCAGATTATATTGTCTCGAACACATCCTCAATTCCTGGTTGCTCTGTTTAAAACCGAGGTCCCGGAAATTAGCGAAGGGATAGTGAACATCGTGACAGCCGCCCGGGAACCCGGCGTGCGTGCAAAAATTGCTGTTGCATCAAATGATTCTGATGTTGACCCCGTGGGGGCCTGCGTCGGCATGAAAGGAAGCCGGGTTCAAAGTGTGGTCCAGGAATTGAAAGGCGAAAGAATTGATATTATCCCATGGCACAGCGACCCTGCAAGGTTTGTCTGCAACGCGCTTGCACCGGCCGAGATTTCCCGGGTGGTGATTGATGAGGGTGCCAGGTCAATGGAGGTAATCGTTCCGGATGAACATCTGTCGGTGGCTATTGGCAAACGAGGTCAAAACGTGCGGCTTGCCTCTAAGCTAACAGGCTGGAATATTGACGTAAAGAGTGAGACAAATTACAGCCGGGCAATGCGGGTTGGGTATGAATCCCTGTTGCAGCTTTCTGGTATGGGGGCCAGTACTGCAGATGCCCTTTACGAGCATGGCTTCTATTCGGTTGAGGAGCTTGCAAATGCCACGGTAGACGACCTCATCCAGATCAAGGGAATTGACGCCACAAAGGCGGAAACCTTGATCCGCTCAGCTCGGGTTGCCGTTGAGAAGCAGAAGGGGGATGAAGATATTGAGGAGCAAGAAGATACATCTGCTGTTTCAGGAGGTCATGATAATCCTGAAGAGGTCTTGGAACCGAAAGAAAATTCCGAGTAGACTACGGCCTTCAGAATATTCATGTACCGACATGTTCTATGGTAGTGCTTGACCGAAAAACTCGGTTTTTCGGTATGGAATTCGAAATCCGAAACAATAATAGAAATAAAAATGATCGTATCAGTTTAGATTTTTGAAAATATTATCGCGTACAGGCCATCCGATTGCAGACCGCCTCAAACTCGAGCATAACTGAGCGTAAAGAAAGAACAGTGCTTGGAGGTTGAAATAGCATGTATTCGTTGACAATATTCGTTATCGCCAAAGACGAGTTTACCTATATTACTGTTCTTTCTCAACGCTCACTAATGCTCTCAGACAGTGAATCGGTTTACAATCGGATGGCCTGTACACTCCTTAATGGGTGTTTTTTCAAAGGGGTAAAGTGATACAAATGATTGTATCACCTGAGCTCTTTCAAAAATAGACAGCATAATGAGCATGTGATGATGTTTTCAAAAGTCTGAATTGTTACAAATGATCTAATGACAAAAACACTGAATTTCCAGGGAGCTCGTTTTGGTGATTCTGTCATTTGATATTCGAATTTGTTCCGAATTTCGTATTTTACCTGAACGTGATTTTTCGTTCAGGAATTGCATTTAGTTGTTGGGGGTAGTGAATGGCAAAAATTCGAATCTATGAGCTTGCCAGACAGGCAAATATGACAAATAAGGCGCTTTTGGAAAAGTTGAAAGAGATGAATATCCCTTTCAAGAGCCACATGAGTGTCCTTGATGAGGAAACAACCTCCCGCGTAAAGGAGTTTATTTGGGGGAAAAGTTCAGAGGTAATTGTTGAAAAACGGGTTAAAGATACCGTCATCAGAAGGCGCAGGAAGATTATCAAG
>QMMV01000336.1 GCA_003647435.1 Deltaproteobacteria bacterium
CCACCAGTTCGTGGCTCCCGTAGGCGCCGCTGATACAGATTTTGGCCCCTCGGACCACGATGCCGTCTGATCTTTTCTCAACAACCTTCAGAGAAAGATAAGGGTCCCGCCAGTCGCTGGCCCTTTTCTTCCGACTCCCTCTCGGCTCGGTCAATGCCCCCGCCACAGACAGATCGTTTCGCTGGACCATTTTGAGGTATTCCATGAATCTTGGGTGATACTCCGTTCCAAGGTCGCGGTCCATCTCCCAGGTAACGCTGGCCAGGGCATGAAATGCATCGTAACCTGCACAACGATAGATGCACGTGCCGAGGTGTTCTGCCGTAAACGTGCCCGCTGTGGCCTTGGCCACAAGGTCTTCTACGCTGCCACTCACATGGGTGTAGCGATTGACAGTTTCATTGATAAGGGGGGACTCCACCGCCATAACATCCCGGTAACGGGGGTCCAGTGCCCAGCTGTAACTCATCTTGTTTGCTTCTACCACGGTGCGGGTATTGGGGTTTTGAAGGATATCCTCCACACATTTTCCATTCATAAATACCCTGGGCTTGAGATTGGTGATGCTTTTTTCAAAATCTTCGGGTGTCATAAGTGCCATTGTATCGTCCTCCTTTTATTCATTGACAATCTATGCAAAAGCTGTTTATTTCATATCAGTTTGGCCCTTTCAAGAAACAGACATTTTCAAAATCTGAACCGATACTTTATTTCAAAGATGGTCTTCACACCAGGTTCGGGGCTGCCAAGTTAGACAAGATAATCTTGATATTTTTCACGAGGGCACACCGAAACGGTCAGGATCTGTAAGCCACGGGGGCCATTGACAGATACACGAACGGCCTCGCCTTCTTTTGCCCGGCTGTGGGCCGCGCAGAGCAAGGCTGCGTCATGCACTACTTTTTTCGGCCCTCCTGATGGAATCAACACAAGTGGACCGGGCATGTCCATCATGCGAAGGTAGGTGTCTTTTTTAGGGTTTATCAGTTTTGAGAGATGCCTGTTGTCTTCACGGGTTCGCCCCACAACGACCTTGTGCGTTTCGTTGAGGCGGAAAAGACGCCCATACTTCAACATTTCGAAGTCTCGCTCTTCACAGGGATCGTGATGGTCGAGCAGGTCTTTTACACGCCTTGAAAAAGCAGGGTCTGTCAGGAGGCATCCGCCGGCAGGCGAAGGATAATCCTCAATGTGAAAGCGCTCGGCCAGTTCCATCTGGCGTTTTCGGGAGCGACCTGAAATGTCGAGAAGACGATCACGATCCACGAGGCCCTGCACTTCGGGAATTGTTGCAGGCAACAGTTTGGCACTCAGGGGGCGAAGGATATAGCCTGCAATACCTGAGCGTTTCTCAACATAACGGAGTGACGGCCTGGTCTGGGACATCGCACGCTGGCCCAGCACCTCGCCGGTAAAGACAAAATCAAAATCGTTTTCTCTCATCATCGAACCAGCTATCTCTAACATCAGGGCGTGGCAATCCAGGCAGGGGTTCATGTTAGTACCGTATCCGCATCTTGGGTTTTTGAGCATCTTGATATAAACACTCGATATGTTTTTCACTGTAAGCGGGATCCCTGTCACGCTGGCTGCCCGCCGTGCCCTGTCTGAGCTGAAAAACGGCGTCTCAAAATTAACCCAGGCAACTTCTATACCCTGTTCTTTCAGAACCAGTGCAGAAAGGATACTGTCCAGCCCACCGGACGTGAGACCCAGCGCGCGCACCTTGTGAGGGGGTCTTGGTTGATGTAAACGTTTGGCTTGAGAGGTAGTTACCATGACAGACAAGCTTACAAAAGAGCGAATTCAAAAAATCCTTGAGACTTTAGAGAAAACCTATCCTGATGTCAAGACCGCCCTGCGCCATAAAAGTCCGTTTGAGTTGCTGATCGCAACACTGCTTTCCGCCCGATGCACCGATGAGAGGGTAAACCAGGTGACCGAAACCCTTTTTCAAAAATTGCCCGCTCCAGAAGACTTTGTCGACGTGCCCCTCTCAAAGCTGGAGGATATGATCCGGCCCACAGGCTTTTATCGCAACAAGGCCAAAAGCATTAAGGCATGTTGCAAGGCTCTCATAGAGAAGCATTCCGGTAAAGTCCCCGATAATATGGCAGAGTTGGTCAAGCTTCCGGGAGTTGGGCGTAAAACAGCCAATGTTGTACTCGGAAACGCATTTGGCATTCCCGGCATCGTTGTTGATACACACGTAAGACGGGTGGCACAGCGCATCGGTATGACGGGTGAGACCGACCCTGTAAAGATCGAATTCGAGCTAATGGACTTGATTCCCAAGAAATACTGGATCGGGTTTTCGAACCAGCTAATCTGGCACGGGAGGAGGTTCTGCCGCGCCCGGAAACCAGATTGTCCGGCATGTCCCTTGCGAAATCTGTGTGATTACGCCGGTGAGTCGACCTGAACCGCTGCAACTGAAAACCCGGCACAACTTATGATAACATGTCAGGTTTTTGAAAACACCGTATACTCATTGTATCCATCTCTTAGAAGAACTGAAGCCTCACAACTTTTGTCGATGAGCCATCTTTGTCGCAAAGCATAGAAATTTTTCACCCACATTAACAAACATGTGATAAGTTTTTATGTATCACGTCGGCCCTTTCAGAAAAACAGACAGTTTCAGAAATCTAAACTGATACGTTTTTATCAACTCTCAATCGGAGTTTATACCAATGGCCGATTTTTCGAAATCATCAACCAAGTATCTGTTATTTACCTGTGCGGTCATCTTGCTTATTTCTGTAAGCCTCCCTGTCAGCCTTGCCGAAACCGAAGGGACCCCTAAATATGTTGGTTCTTTGGCGTGTAAGCCGTGTCATGAGAAGGAATATAAAAGCTTTGTGACCTATGCGAAAAAGAGCACATCTTTTCGGAGCATTGAGAGGCTTGAAAAAGAGCTGACAGAAAAGGAGATTAAAGGTTGCTATCACTGCCATACGACCGGATATGGCAAACCGGGTGGTTTCATAAGTCCAGAAAAAACGCCTCATCTGAAAAATGCGGGTTGTGAGGTATGTCATGGTCCTGGGGAGTTTCATGTCAAGAAAAGGGATCCTTCTTACATAAAGAGGCATTTGACTGCAAAAGACTGTGAGGTCTGTCACACCTCAGAAAGGGTCAGGGCATTCAGATACAAGCCCCTCATCCACGGGGGAGCACATTAATTGGGCGCTCCGGAAGTTCTACAACCTATTGAAA
>QMMV01000337.1 GCA_003647435.1 Deltaproteobacteria bacterium
CGAATGGATGTTATTTGAACTTCTAAGCGCTGTTTTTTCTTTACGCTCAGTTAGGCTCGAGTTTGAGACGGTCTCCAATCGGATGGCCTGTCCGCAATAATATTTTCAAAAAGCTAAACTGATGCGATATTTCCAAAAATCCAAACTTATACAATGATATCTTTCTTAAAGGTCTCTCAAAAAGCGGGTCATACAATTATAATGTTGTCCGGGCCAGGTGTTAGCTTTTCACCGCCCTGCTCGGTAACCAGAAAGGTATTCTCTATTCCGACTAACCCCGTCCCTTTGATCCCCTTTTTTGGTTCTAAAGCAATAACCATATTTTTCCGAAGCGGAAGATGCGTCTTTCTGGCAATAACCGGAACCTCGTCAATGATCAGGCCCACGCCATGCCCCAGGAATGGTAGCTGGTTGCTCCCGAACCCCATGAAGTTTTCCTCAAATCTGCGTGGAACCACCTGGGTTTTGTATACCTCTTCAAATATCTCGGATGGAATCGCCCCCGGCCTCAGTCGAGATCGAACCGCCTCTTGGATCTCAAGGCAGATGTTATGGGCATCCACGGCAGCCTGCGGAGGCCGCCCAAGGCAATAGATCCTGGTCATATCCGAATAATAACCACCATAGGCAAAACCTGTGTCGATGAAGATTATATCATCCTTCTTGAGTCTTCTTGCCCCCCCAAGGAGGGGAAATGCGGGACAAAGACCAACAAGCCCTCCGGGGCCCAGTGATGCAGTTGGGAAATTGGATGATTCACCAAAACTCACTATGCCTGCAAAAAACTCGGTATCGGAGCCCGAAAATCTCCCGATTCCTGTATAGCCGAGCTTGAGCATCTCAGCGTGTATGGCTGATCCGAGTTCCCATTCTGTCATGCCTTCATGGATCATACCGGGTATGCAGTCAAAGATCGCTTTGTGTCTCCGGCCGGCTTCCCGAATCAGGCCGATTTCATAATCAGATTTGACAGTACGAATCTCAGAAAGAATCGAACTGATGTCTTCAAAGAAAGCACCAGGAAAGGCCTTGGCCAGCTTTTTTTGAACCGAAACGCGAAGCGTTGTTTCATCCACGCCGATTCTCTTGAGACGATAACCGTACCCCTTCAGTACCCCAGGCAGATCGCCGAAGCTTTTCATCCGGGCAAGCGCCTTGAGCGGCGTTTCTCTTTTTGCCCTGTCAAAACTACGCCGGATAAAAAGCACGGGCTCGAGATGCGCAGGGACAAACAATATTCCCATTTGAATGGTGCCCGTGTAATAAAACATATTTATCCCGTCCAGGATAAGAGCACCGCTCAGTTCGGCCTCTGTTAATTTCTGCTGAAGCCTTGAGATGCGCCCGTAGATTTCCTCCGGCGGCACAAGATCATAGGTCAGCGGGTATGTCATGTTATTGGTCATTGGTTATTTCAATCACTTCACCTGTACCCTTGTAAAGCTTTGGGTCCGCATGCTAATAAAAAGACTGAAAAACCAGTTTGAACGGGCTAACATTTTTCTTTCGATGTTTCAAGTAAGAATTGTAATTGCTCTTTAAAGTGAGGTGATGCCATGCCAGAAGACAGAACCGATTACGATATTGTAATTCACAATGGCACAATCCTGACGATCAATGAGACATTTGATATCATCGACAACGGCGTTGTCTGCATAACCAACGGCGTATTTTCACGCATCGAAAGAAGGCGATACGACCGGCCACTGCCGACCGCCACCCACAGTATAGATGCCTGCCAGGGGATCATCATGCCCGGCCTCATTAATACTCACACCCATGTGCCAATGTGCCTTTTTAGAGGCCTGGCAGACGATCTTCCTCTCGCAACCTGGTTGAATGATTACATATTCAAGGTCGAAGCCCGCTGGCTGAACAGTGAAAATGTTCATCTTGCTACTCTCCTTTCTTGTGCGGAGATGATGCTCTCCGGCACAACGACATTCTGCGACGGCTATTTTTTTGAAGATGCTGTGGCTTCAGCCGTGGAAGAATGTGGGATGCGTGCCGTTCTTGGACAGGGGATCATAGATTTTCCAGCTCCGGGGGTGCCGGATACTGAGAAAAATGTGGACGAAGCCGCACAATTTATCAAAGGTTGGAAGGATAAGACGTCCTTGATTACGCCCGCTCTTTTTTGCCATTCCCCTTACACTTGCAGTGAAAAGACCCTTGCCAAAGCCCGCAGGCTGTCCGATGAAACCGGTGCCCTCTTTCAGATCCACGTAGCCGAAACTCAAGCCGAGGTTACACGATGCCGGCAAAAACATCACCTGTCTCCTGTTTTATACCTTGAGCGGATTGGCGTATTAAACCCTCTCACCCTTGTTGTGCACGCAATATGGGTAGACGATGCAGACATCGAATGTATGGCAAAAAGAGGCGTGCGGGTGTCGGTTACAACCGAAAGCGAGATGAAGCTTGCATCCGGTGTTGCGCCGCTACCTGCATTTCTGGACAGAGGAATCGCTGTCGGAATCGGTACAGACGGTGCCGCCAGCAACAACAATCTCGACATGTTTCAAGAGATGGGATTTGCTGCCAGGCTTCACAAGGCAATACTCCTTGATCCCACAGTGCTGGGTGCCAGGCAGGTATTAACCCTGGCTACGATGGGCGGGGCCGAGGCGATTGGTCTTGCAGGGGAAATCGGCTCACTTGAGGTGGGAAAAAAGGCCGACTTGATTATTGTCGATACCAGCAAACCACATCTGACCCCTCTGTATGATCCTTTCTCTCACCTGGTGTATGCGGCCAGCGGAGGCGACGTCAGGGTTGTGGTCATTAACGGCCGTATTGTGGTCAAAAACAGGAAGCTTCAAACAATAGATATCGAAGCTGTCATGGATGCCGTGGATGATCTTGCACACCGGATCGCCTCACTTGATGAGACTTGAGACGGCATCAACGGCATCCTCGGCTGTCTTAACATACCGTATCCCTTTCATGTGGGGCCACGTGCGAAGCCCTATGATCGGTTTCGCAAGTTTGAGGGCAATACTGATCTCAGACAGCGTACCGTAACTGCCGGAGATAGCTACAAGTAGATCTGAACTTCGAACAATGAGCACGTTTCGGGCATGGCCAAGGTCTGTGACAATAGGAATAGTTACATACGGGTTCGCCCGGCTTCTGTCCGGGCCTGGCAAAATGCCGACAGTTGTTCCTCCCGCCTCATATGCCCCGCGACAGGCCCCCTCCATGACACCACCC
>QMMV01000338.1 GCA_003647435.1 Deltaproteobacteria bacterium
AAATTCCTTTGAGCGGTCATTAAAACGTTTTTTGCTAACAAATCTTGGCGAAGCGGAAGATCAGCGATGTCAACTGTTTGAGCCCGGAGGGCGAGTTTTGACATCGCTTGTAGCAAGCCTTAGATTTGTCAAAAAACGTTTTAGACCAAGCGAAAAGGGATTTGGGCAACAGGCCGTTTAAATGTGACATCGAAAAACAGGGATCTTTTCATTTCACTTTACAACAAGTCTTCTATGTTCAAGGGCCGTAAAAACGAAATAAAGGGCCTCGCCCGATTGTCGACGCTGGTTAACTCTTCCCTTGATATCATGGACGTATTGAACAACGCCATGAAGTATGTGGAGGAACTCATGGACGCGGAAGCCAGCTCGATCTTTGAGGTAGATTATGACCGAAACGAGCTCTTCTTTCGTTTGGCCCGGGGGAAAGAGGGAAATAAAGCACGGCAGACCCGCTTATCAATGGGTGAAGGTATCGCCGGCCAGGTCGCCGTGGAGGGAAAACCTTTGCTTGTGCAGGATGTCTATCGTAATAAACATTTCGCTCGCAGGATAGACAAACACACAGGATTCAAGACCCGCTCCATTATCTGTGTGCCCATCAAGCATAAAGGGCGCCTGATCGGGGTGCTGGAAGTACTGAATAAACGGTGCGGGCCTTTTAATGAGGAGGATCTGGGGATCCTCACCGTGGTAAGCAACCAGGTCGGCATCGCTATGGAAAACGCTCGCCTGTACCAGCGTTTGCAGGAAAAATTCACCCTTACAGCAGACGAGCTCAAAAAAACGCAGCAGAAGCTTATTCAAAGTGAACGCCTGGCAGACCTGGGACGGCTTTCCCAGGGTGTGGCTCATGAGGTACGCAATCGTATAACATGTATAGGCGGATTCGCCAGGCGACTCAGGCAAAAGTTCTCAGCCGAAGATCCTGCATGCAAGTATGTTGACATTATTCTCAAAGAGACTGGCAGACTGGAAAAAGTGGTCCTGGATGTGGAGGCATACAGCAATCTGCGGAAGCCGATGTTCCGGGAGGTTAACCTTGAAAAGCTCATAAAAAAGGCAGTCGAGGGATGGCTTCAGAGCCGGCCCGATCCCGGAATTCAAGTCCATCTTGATCTACCCGATGGGGAAATTACCTTCCCTGGAGACAATAGTCTTCTTTCCCTGGCTCTTGCAAACCTCTTTGAAAACGCACGAGTTGCCATGAGAGAAGGAGGCAGGTTGTCCATCTCCGCCCAACCCAAAGGACGAGAGATAATAATAACGGTGGCTGACACAGGGAGCGGTATTGCTCAGGAGGACATTCCACACATCTTTGACCCGTTCTTCAGCTCAAAGCCACAGGCTTCGGGACTGGGTTTGACAACCGTCCACCGCATAGTGACGGAACACAATGGGGACATCACAGTAAAATCCACACCGCGACAGGGTACCGAGTTCAAGATACATCTACCCATTTTCCCAGATGATATGCAGATGAGTGAATTGGAAGGGTCGCAGACACAATGAGGAAGGGTGATCAGAATTCCGGCGGCAGGGATACCCAAAACAAATTAGCATTGGAGTATTTTGACTTCCTGGCCAAATCCTTTCCAGTAATGTGCGCAAGTGATGAATTCGATTTTCTTCCTCGAGTCGAAACGGCAAGCAAGTATTACGATCGGCTTGAGAGTCTGGCCCCTGATGTAATCAATGAATGTGCGTTGAATCTGAGAAAATTCCGACAGAAATTCGATTCTCTATCCATTTGCGAAGATAATTTTGAAAAGCTGATTGATCTTGAATTGCTCAAGGCAAGCACGGCGAGGCTTTTAACGGAGCTGAAAACCGCGGAATCCTGGCGTCACAACCCTTTACTGTATCTGAAGATAGCTTTTATAGGGCTCGATCATGCATTAACAAAACCTGCCGCGCAGCAAGAAGAGCAACAAGAAAGGACGCTTGCACGCCTTAGGGCAATTCCCGAATTGCTGCAGCAGGGTATTGAAAATGTTGACTCTGCACCCTCGGCTTACCGTCAGGCAGCGTTAGCAATGGTCAACGACGCTGACAGCTACCTTTCTGAAATCACCAGGGACATTATCGGCAGGAACTGTGTGAATGCGTTGGAACCTTTACAAAAAGTTCGCTCCGCGCTGGTTAAATTTGGAAAATTCTTGCATACCGTTCCTCTGATTGAAAAGCCCCGGATCCGGCTTTCTGCCCTTGAAGCCACGGTGAAAAAGCATTTCTTGTTGGAGCGAAGTCTGTCAGAAGTTTTCGAGATCGCCCGGGAAGAATGGCACCAGGACCTGGAGCAGCTAAATAAGCTACGGGCCCACATCGATCCAGCAAAATCATGGAGACAACTGTACCATGTCTACCATCCCTCCGATACCGAGAAAATGGACACCATTTCCCTTTATCAAGATCAGATAGGGAAACTGACCGGCTTTTTCGGTGAGCATGGTTTCAGGAAAATTCATTTCAACTCTTCACTCAAAGTTTGCAAAACGCCGACTTACCTGAGATCTGTCCGGGGGTCTGCTTCCTTCAGCGCCGCCCTTACTGCCAATGGCGGCGAAAAAGATCTCTTTTATATTACAACTTGTCGGCCTCGAGACAGAGGTAAAGAAGCAGAAAATTTTTTAAAGCGCCGTCTTCACCGAGAGTATAAGTTCCTCGCTGCACATGAAACCGTGCCGGGCCACCACTTGCTCGATTCTGTTCGCAGAAAGCTCAAAAATCCGGTCAGGCGTCAAATCGAGTCACCTCTTTTCTACGAAGGCTGGGCCTGTTATGCCGAAACACTCCTGAAGGAATATGGCTATGTTGATAGCCCAATAGAATCCTTAGTCGATTATAAGCGAAGACTGTGGAGAGCAGCACGATGCCAGATAGATGTTGGCCTGGCCACCGGCAAGCTTGACACGGAAGATAGTATAAGGTTGTTGGTAACCACAGGATTTACTCCAGAGGAAGCAAAGAACCAGATAAATCGTTTCAGGCTGAATCCTGGTTATCAGTTGTGTTATACGATCGGCCGATACGAAATCATGAGATTGAGACAAACCTATGGCAGCCGGAGCGGTCGTGATCAGTTTCACAAAGAGTTGTTAGAAGGAGGAGAACTCCCATTTCATCTGATTGAAAAACGATTTGAAATGCTGAACCCGAGCAATATAAAGAAAGAAAAAATGTATCATTTTAGCCTTTTGAAAA
>QMMV01000339.1 GCA_003647435.1 Deltaproteobacteria bacterium
AATATCCAGGATACTGTTTTTTCTCAACGCTCACTAATGCTCTCAGACAGTGAGCCAGTCTCCAATCGGATGGCCTGTCCGCTGTATGTCTGTTTTTTAAAAGAGCTAAAGTGTTACCTATTTTCAAATTCTTTATCCAAGAAACGTGAGGATCGTATGATAAAGAGCATGACTGCCTTTGGCAGAACTGAAAAAACATTTGGAGAGCGCACATATACGGTGGAAATACGTTGTTTGAACCATCGTTATTGTGACATCCGGGTGCATATGCCCCCTCAGTTAACCCCCCTGGAAGAGCGCGTTAAAAAGCTGGTAGCCACGCGCATCTCGCGAGGCCGGGTAGAAATTGCAGTGGCTGTCAGGCATACTTCTCTCGCACCTCCTAAAATTGAGGTAAATGTTCCTCTGGCAAAGTCATATTACGAGGCGCTATGCGGACTGAGCGATGCCCTTGGAATAAGAGAAAACGTGGGGATACAAACGGTGCTGGACATGAAAGGTATCATTACCGTGACAGAGCCGGAAGAAGATATTGAAAAGGCATGGACGACTCTTCTGGCCTGCCTTGAAGAAGCGTTACAGGCTGTAAACAGCATGCGGGCATCAGAAGGCAAGGCAATATGTGATGATTTCCAGAAACGTCTTGGCCCCGTGGAAAATGGCCTATCTCAGATAGAAGAGTCAGCCGCCCATGTTGTTTCGGATTATCAAAATCGTTTGAAAGAACAAATTGCACGCCTTACAGACGGGGTGGTAGAACTCGACCCTGATCGCCTTGCCCAGGAAGTGGCCCTCCTATGTGCCAAAAGTGATGTCACCGAAGAGGTAGTAAGGGCCAAGAGTCATTTGAAACAATTTCGAAGCATGATTGAATCAGATAGTCCGGTTGGCAGGTCTCTTGATTTCCTTCTTCAAGAGCTCAATAGAGAGGTAAACACCATTGGTTCTAAGGTTGGAGATGCAAGGCTTTCACAGATAGTTGTAACGCTCAAAAGTGAGCTTGAAAAAATCAGGGAACAGGTTCAGAATGTAGAGTAGGAGAAGGAAAGACATGGATACAGCGCTATTAAACGTAGGGTTTGGGAACACAGTGGTTGCCCGCCGTGTCATAGCTATTGTTACACCGGGATCAGCACCTATGAAGCGGCTTAAGGAGGATGCAAAAGAAGACAAACGCCTGATCGATGCCACTCAGGGACGTCGGACACGGTCCATTATTATTACGGACAGCAATCACGTCATTCTTTCCGCTGTTCAGGCAGAAACCGTGTCCCAGAGGTTTGTGGGGAACTTTGAGTTCAAGGAAGAAAAGAAAAAAGGTGCACAAGCTAAGTAACTGCTAATTGCAGGGCCTTGGACTTATGGAGAAAAAAGGACACCTATTTATCATCTCCGGGCCTTCCGGGGCCGGGAAATCGACTGTTGTAGATCTTATCTTAAAAAAAAGACCGCAGCTTGAATATTCGATTTCCTATACTACCCGCCCTCCTCGCGGTGACGAGCGAGATGGTGTCGATTATCATTTTATTACCGAAGCCTCATTCCGGGAGAAGATTGAGCGCGGCGAATTTGCCGAATGGGCAAAAGTCTATGGCTGCCTGTACGGTACATCAGCGGCTTATATCGAAGAAGCCCTTGCCAGCGGCAGGGATGTGGTGCTTGATATAGACGTGCAGGGGGCGGAAAAACTGTATGCAAAATACCCTGATGCCGTTTTGATCTTTCTTGTGCCGCCGTCTTTCGAGAAACTTCAAAAGCGCCTTGTAAAACGCGGCACAGATTCTTCTGAGACCATCAAAAGCCGGCTAAGAAGCGCCGAAGCGGAAATGTCTGCAGCTCGCCATTATCATTACGTAATTGTAAATGATGATCTGGGCAAGACCGTTTCGGAGTTAAATACAATTATCGAAAAAGTTCACGCACATGAGTGATCTTCTCTACGGAATTCATCCGGTTTACGAGGCCCTGGTGGCAGGCCGGCGCAAATTTAAGACCTTATATATTTCAAAGAACCGCAAGACTAAAGTGATTGAAACCCTTCTGGAGAAAGCTCGCAGTCAGGGAGTGCCCATCCAGTATAAGGAACCTGGCTATTTTAGATCTCATCTTGGCAGTTCAGTCCACCAGGGGGTTGCAGCCGAGGTCCGGGGGTTGCCTCTGGTAGATGAAGGCACTATCTTGAAAAAAGCTGAAACAGAAAGCGAACTTCCGCTCATTTTGGCCCTTGATGGGATCGTAGATCCACAAAACCTGGGCTCCATTATCAGAACCGCTCTTGCTATGGGGGTGCATGGTATTATTTTGCCTAAGGCACGTTCTGCACCGCTGTCTCCTGCCGTTTCAAAGGCCTCGGCGGGTGCCATGGAGCATATATTAATTGCGCGTGTTTCAAATCTTGTAGCGGCCTTAAAAGGCCTTAAAAAAGCCGGGCTCTGGGTGATGGGAACAGCCGTTCGCTCAGGCAAGCGTCTGGATGAAGCAGATCTAAATACAGGTTTGGTCATTGTCATTGGCGGGGAAGATCAGGGGATACGCCCCCTGGTTCAAAAAACATGTGACTATCTCGTTTGCATTCCTCAGATGAAGGCAATCGACTCTCTCAACGCATCAGTAGCAGCGGCCATAGTGCTGTATGAGATTGGTAGACAAAGAAAGACGTACCAAGTATAGGAGCCGAGCGACCAAAATATCCGGTATCAGAGCGAAGCGAGTTATGCAGACATATTCAAAAAAGTATGACGTTATTGTGGTAGGGGCAGGGCATGCTGGATGCGAGGCTGCTTTGGCTGCTGCCCGGATGGGACACCAGACCCTGGTCCTGACCGTAAACGTGGATCACATCGGCGAGATGTCATGCAATCCGGCCGTGGGAGGACTGGCCAAGGGTCATCTTGTGCGAGAAGTCGATGCCCTGGGCGGGGAGATAGCTAAAAACATCGATGCCACGGGTATACAGTTCCGCCGCTTGAACACAAAGAAGGGCCCTGCCGTGCAATCCTCGCGGGCGCAAGCAGACAAGGAAAAATATCGCCTTCGGATGAAGCAAGTATTAGAAAATCAGCAAAATCTCGACGTCAAACAGGGGCTGGTAGACGCGTTGATTATAGAAGGCGGTGCCGCTAAAGGCGTTATTACAAGTATTGGTGAAAGATTTTGCGGAAAGGCCGTTATTCTCACTACAGGTACATTTC
>QMMV01000340.1 GCA_003647435.1 Deltaproteobacteria bacterium
GAATTACCAATTTCAGCTATTTATCGCCGTATCTTTCCGATTTTCTTTCCACACAAGATACCAACTTATCGATATGAGCTAATTTGCTGTAGTAGAAGTAAAGGTTTTGCTTTTTCCTCTGAAACACTTGCGAAATTCGGGTTAAACTGCAAATCGAAAATGAACATCTGTTTTAGCCGAGCGGGTGAAAAGAATGCAAAGAGATGACCTTCGCATGAAGATTTATTCAAAGATCGATCAGCTACCAACCCTGCCTATCGTCCTGCTGAAGCTCGTGAAACTCCTTGATGACCCGAAAAGCAGCGTGGACGATGTTACGGAGACCATATCCCACGACGCCGCATTGGCCGCCAAGATCCTGAAAGCGGCCAATTCCGCCTATTATGGCTTTCCCCATCAGATCACAACCCTCGACCGAGCAGTCGCGCTCCTTGGATTTAATATGGTCAAGTCCCTTGCGGTTTCGATCGGAGTTATTCAGAATCTTCCTTCAGGAAAGGATTCACCCCGTTTCACCCGGCGAGGGCTCTGGATACATAGTCTTGCGGTGGGAACAGCAATGAAAACCCTTGCAGAATCAGTCGGCAGGAACGATGATGCCGAGTACCTCTTTCTTGTCGGCCTGCTGCACGACATTGGGAAGGTTGTGTTGGATCAGTTTTTCAGACAACCTTTTGCAAGTGCCCTGGAACTCGCAGAGGCGAACAGTGAAGCACTTTTTAGGGCAGAAGAACGCATTATAGGAATTGAACACGGCGAGGTTGGCGGAATCCTCCTGACAAGATGGAAATTGCCTGAAACAATTCATAGACCAATTGCATCACATCACAAATTTGAAATCCCGGACGGAACGTTCGCTCCAGACGTCTCTATGCTACATGTTTCCGATACCCTGGCTCAGGAAGTCTCCTTGGGAGAGGCCGGAAACCCAGCTCCGCTCCCTGTAACCCAAGAAGACCTGGAGAGACTTGGGCTGGATACAGAAGATCTGCAGGCAATTAAAAAGGAGCTGGAACGCCAGCGAGACGCCATATATGCCTTTTTCAGCGCCATAAACTGAGTGCGGCCTTCGGGGTATTTAAGGGTGTCAACCACATAATATCATACGGCTCCAGGGTGACAGAGAGCGTTCCATCATCCGCGATCCACTCCATCCCCCCAACCAGATCATACCAGAACATCTCGCTTGTCCCAAGATCTGACAACTGAACATCGAGATGGCAGGTTTGTCGCGTGACATTCACGAGGGTCAGGATGTATTGTTCTCTTTTAGGCGAGATTCTGATTACCGAAAAGACCTTAGGGGAAAGCATCAGAATACGTTGCTCTCCGTTCGGGTGAAAAGCCGGTTGCCGAGTACGAATGGTAATGAGTCGCCCTAACTCACGGTTGATCCGGGAGATTTTCGACAACGGATTGGCAAGCGCCTCATTGATAGCTACTGCATCAATAACGGTCCGGTTGATGTCACGATTCGATTTGGTTGCCAGCACCGAATCGATATCATTTTGCGTACCGATCAGGCTGTGAAGATAGATTCCTGGAACTCCCTTCAGCACGAGGGCAATGATCCTTGATGCGACGAATCGCCGCACCTGAAAAGCGGTATCCTCACCATTGTCTTCCTGGTTAAGGGCGCTATACCAGGTAATGTTGATCTCATAAGGCTCTTTCGCCCCGTCTTCGCCGGTCTTGAAGGAAATCAGCCCCCCGTGACTCCTGGCCTTGGCAATCAGGAAATCGATCTCGGACTTTGAAAGGATATCCTTGACAGCCATAAGGCCGATGCCGTCATGGGAATCGAGGAAATTGAAATACGTGGCAGTATCGGAGAAATACTTGAGTCCTTTTGCCCAGTTTGAAATGGCGGTCGTATCTTCTGTGTAGAACGTGTAGAGAACGAGTGGGGGGAGTGCAAAGTTATAGACCATTTGAGCTTCATCATGCCCGTTTCCAAAATATGAAATATTATCCTTATGGGGAACATTGGTCTCAGTGATCAGGGCAACCCGGGGCGCAACAATGTCAAGGATGTCCCGGAAAAGCCTTACGATCTGGTGGGTTTGTTCAAGATGTATACACCGGGTCCCGGGCTCGGACCAGAGAAAGGTGACTGCATCCAGCCGAATGAGGGTGGCGCCGTGCCTTACGTACATGAGCAAAATCTCTATAACCCGCATCAGGACATCGGGGTTCTTGTAATTAAGATCGATCTGATCAGGTGAAAATGTAGTCCAGACGTACTTCAGCCCATTGATTGTTTGAAATGGCGTCAGGATATCAGACGTGCGGGGGCGAAAAATCAACTGCCGTTGTTCAGGGGTCAGTTCGCTCGGGGAGTTGAAAACAATAAAAAAATTCTTGTAGTATGGATTGCCATTCAAAAATTCCTGGAACCACCGGCTCTTGGAAGAAACGTGGTTTATAACCCCGTCAAACATGAGGCGATAATGATCTTCAAGGTCCTCGATGTCCTGCCAGGTTCCCAGATGTGGATCTACTGTTTCAAAATCGATGACGGAAAATCCGCGGTCGGAGGAATACGGAAAGAAAGGCAAGATATGAAGTGTGTTAATCGTTCCTTCGAGATAGGTCTCACAGAACCTGGCGAGCGTGGCCAATGGCGAGGGCTCAGAGCCCCGGAGGAGATCGCCATAGGTGATCAAAATGATGTCTTTTTCTGTAAAACGGTCTGCATGGCTGAGTTCTCTCTCGGAGCGGATCATTTCCGGGGGCTTGTGGGCATAATAAACCATCATGATCCGCTCGAGTTCCGGGAGATAGCTCTCAGCCGTGTCTTCGCCATAAAGAAATCGAAGCCGGCGGAGAAGGCGTTTTCTCTGAGCTTTTGAGATTACGAGCAGAGGCCTCGAATAGTCTGGCCGTTGATAGTGGTGATAGTGGCTGTCTCCAGTGGGATCGTGGCAAGGTTGACTTTTGATTGCCCGACTCAGCGCTGTCTGTTGCATATAATCGCTCCACGGACTCTTTATCAGCAGCTTGTTCTTTGCCCGACTGGCATGCCGTGTTATCTATCGGCTGTTTTCCCCAAATTCTTTAGCTCCACCTTCTGACAATCACCTGCCAGCCATCGCTTCCCTCAGGCGAGGCAGGCAACGCCCCAGGTGCATCGAGACGAGCCCGCCCCGGCATATACCCCTCGAACAACAACCTGATACCACCCCTTAAC
>QMMV01000341.1 GCA_003647435.1 Deltaproteobacteria bacterium
GAGTCTGTCCCGGGGAGCCAAGAAAAAACCTACGGACTTTTCGGGGTCCGTGGTTAACGGATAGAGCGGGGGAAGCGGAGGGCGACGGAGCCTCGCTTCCCCCGTTTTTGCAAGGGGTTACGCTGTGGCGGACATCGCAGCCCATTCTCCGGTTCGAGAACGAACGCTTGGGCTGCACCCGCAACCCCCACGGTTGCAGGCGGACCCCACGCATATCTCCTTCGAACTCTCCGATTCTCCGTTTAATATCCCCTTTTGTTTAACAGCCAGGTTGCGGGTGGGGTGTCCACGCATACTGCTTCAACCCCTAGCGCTTTCTCAGCGAATTGTCGGCCACTTGCCTACGAAGGAGGATTGAGGGAATGATTGACTACAGTAAGTGGAAAGAAGCGTACCTTATCGTTACAAATCTGTTGCTCGATCCCCACAATCCTCGTATTCCGGACTCTGGTGAAAATCTCTCACAACGTGATCTCCTTGCGGATCTTGTCGCTAATGACAAAGTCTATGAATTAGCAAAAAGCATTGTCGAAAATGGTTACTATCCAGTCGAGGCTTTGATTATTGTAGAAGAAAACAAGAAAAAATATGTTGTCGAAGGCAATCGCCGTCTTGCTGCTCTAAAGCTTCTTCTTAGTCCGGAAACGGCGCCTAATGAAAATTGGGAACGTCGCTTTAGAGCGTTGGCGAACCGAATTGATCCAAACGCCATTCGAAAAGTTAAAGTCATTCGTGCCCCTTCTCGAGAGGCTGCGGCTCCAGTGATTATGAGCAAACACACCCGGAGTCAGATCGAAAGCTGGAGTCCACTTATGCAAGCTAAGTTTTATCGAAACTTAGTCGACCGTGGGTTAACGGTGGATGACATCGCAGAGCAGTACAACTTGAACGTGTCGGAAATCACCGATGCACTACAACGTTATACCATGTACGCGGTTGCATGTGCCCTCGATTTGCCGGAGGATATCGCCAAAAAGGTTCAGAATCCCCGCGAATTTCCAATTACTAACCTCGAACGCCTCTACAAAAACCCAAAGGTTAATCGTTTCCTCGGTATTAGCTTCGACGAGAACAAGAACCTTATTGGGTCGGTTAAAGTAAATGAGTTCAAAAAAGGCTATACCAAAATCGTTACTGACATTGCCAAAGGAGAAGTCCACTCTCGGAAGCTTAACACGACAGCAGAGATGGATGAGTACCTCAAATCTTTCGGTGACCAGAAACCAGATTTGACCAAGAAAGGTAGATTTACAGCTGCCACACTCCTTAAGACAGGAACTAAGCGCAAAGCCATCCCCAAGACGAGTGCGACGAAGAAAAAGCCAAAAAGCAAACCTAGGCCGCGGGCACTTATTCCCAGCTCATTCTCGTGTGATGTAAATAACCAAAGAATAAACGATGTTTTTACCGAACTGAAGAAGCTTCCTGTTGCCCAATATCCCAATGCTGTAGGACTAATGTTTCGTAGTTTACTCGAAATTAGCCTCGGCTACTATCTAGATCGAACGGGTCACTTGGAGAAGATGCGGAGCACGGAGGAAGCAAAGAGAAAAAAGAAAAACCAGAACCTTCCTCGTGATTGGCACCCGACACTTTCAGAAATGCTCCGGTATATAGTCAATAAGGATACGGACATAATTAGGAATGGCAATCTCTTGAAGGCGTTACGTAAGTTGATCGACCAGAAGCATGAACTCCTGTCTATCGATTCGCTCAATCTATTTGTGCATAATCAGCACTTTTATCCGAATGAAGATATCTTACGAAGGTTTTGGCAACAACTGGAAGGGCTTTTTCAAATTATCCTTGTCGAGCCAGATGGAAACGAAGAGACGGGCTAATAGGGATTCCAACGCATGACAAATGCTAGCAGTCCACTACGATACCCTGGCGGAAAGGCAATCCTTTCGGGTTTCCTAGCCGATGTCATCGCGTTGAATGGGCTACAGGATGGCGTTTACGTTGAACCCTACGCTGGTGGTGCAGGAGCAGCGCTAAACCTGCTTTTTGGTGAACATGTTGAATGCGTTTTGCTAAACGATGCAGACCCCTGCATCTTTGCATTCTGGAATGCAATTCTGAATCGCAAGAACGATTTTATTAAACGACTGTGTGATACACCTGTCACCATTGAAGAATGGAAACGTCAGAGAGAGATTTATCGAAACCATACTCGACATTCGCGAATTAAGGTAGCGTTTGCTAGCTTCTACCTGAATAGGTGCAATCGTTCTGGCATCATTGTCAATGGTGGTCCGATAGGTGGATTCGCCCAAAAAGGGAAATGGAAACTTAATGCTCGCTACAACAAGGATGAGCTAATCAGGCGTATTGAGAGAATTCATATGTACAGGGAGCGCATCCGTATTTACAATATGGATGCGCTTGACTTTCTTGATAAGGTGGTTGGGAAGCTCGGGAACCTTGATAATACACTGGTCTATTTAGACCCACCATATTATGTCAAAGGGGCCCAACTTTATCTCAATCACTGCCAGCCTGAGGATCATGCGTTGCTCGCTGAATATCTTAAGCAGGCGGCCAACATCCGGTGGATTATGACATATGATAATGTGCCCCAAATTCACGAGTTGTACAGCGACTACGAACGAATAGAATTCAAACTACCCTACACCACGTCTAATCGAAGAACTGGGAGTGAACTTCTGATATACAGTAATAACTTGATTGTTCCCAGAGAAATATGTGTGGCCTGTGCATGAAAAACTTGAAGGTGTGAAGAGCTATCCTCTTTGAATCTTCCGCTTAATATTCCCTCCTGTTTAACAACCAGGTTGCAGGCGGGGTACCCACCCGACGTTTCGAACTCCCCTCCGGTAGGTAACCCAGCGAAGGCCGGCGCCGCGACCGGCGGCCCGGCGTAACGCTAACCACCAGACGGCGGGACGGCCGCGGAGCGGAGACCGTTGTGCCTGCCTGCCGCGCTGCGCAGCGGCGCAGGCAGGGGTGTCGCCCGGCCTGCCTGTGGGCAGGTCCTGGGGGTCCTCCATCGGTCCCTACCGCGGCGCGAGCCCTTCGCCCGCTGGCGACGCCCACTCAGCTCCTCCCCCGCGGCTCCCGCGGAGGAGGAACCACATGCAGCAGCGCGACCCTCGCCTGATGACGCATCGGGAGATCGTCTCGGAACTCGCTTCCATCCTGGCCCGCGGCTACCTGC
>QMMV01000342.1 GCA_003647435.1 Deltaproteobacteria bacterium
ATATTGGAGACAGGTCAATTATTCAATGAACATAATTTGCCTGTCCCCAAATAATAGCTTGAAGCTCGCTGTCTCTCCAATTGAGACCTGCTCTAATATAATTATAAATCTTCATTAGTAGAACTATCAGTTCGGGTTGACAAGTTTGTCAAATGATGCATAATGTTGCCTGATGTTCAAGCATACTTCTGTCTTGGAAGAGATTCAGCATGGAGAAATTTAAGGACTACATGACGATTCGTGACGCAGCCGACTTCCTGGGAGTTTCACCGGATACTTTGCGCCGCTGGGATCGCTCAGGTAAAGTCAAGGCGATCCGGCATCCTGTAAACCGATACCGGCTTTACCACAAGGAAGAGCTTCGTGAAGTCCTGCGGAATCTGCAGGAACAAGCTAAAAATCCGGCGAAACGGGGAGAGTTGCGCCTGCCAGGCGAAGGACTTGGGGAAGACAACGGCAGGAAGACTTCCCACGACGATCAATGATACATCCGGCTTTTACTGATCCAGTGACCGATTAGTTAACTGAGCAAGGTGAATGCATGGGCAAGAAGAAAAAATCAAGGATGGTCAGAGCCAGCGCTCTCTCGGAGGGGCGGCGCGCGGCTGCACGAGCTGCAAGCCTAACGCCTCTTTCATGGGCCTGTGGTCGAATTGAGAGAGCGGGAAGCCCTTCCTCTATGGTTTTAGTCAGAGATATAGACTGTATTATTTCCCGCGACATTCTGCCTGAACGCTTGGCAAATGCGACAATAATTGCTGGCGATCTCGAGTTTCGCTGTCTCCTTAAAGAAGACCACCCGGGACGCTTCGTCATCATAGACCAGTCCAACAACGGAGCTTATGCCCCCGACCTAGCCAACCGTCCAAACATCACACAAATCACCATAGATATTCCTTCCTTTCTTCGAGATATTACAGGCATACGATCATGGCCCAGGTCCGTCAGGGAGTTCCCGTATCGAGAGATTATAAAACGGCACTGGCCTAAATTTCTCCAGGCATACCAAGACCATATCGAACACGGCAGTGACACGCTTTCTGAGGAACGGCTTAGGGCGATTGCTGCAGAGGCAGTCCTGGGGACATGTCTGACTGACCTATTATCCCCTGCTGATTTTTTAGAGTTGGCTGTGAGAAAGGGTACCTCCTGGGATGATCTTCTCAATTTCTTCGGCAGAGAAGAGACGGCCAAGATAAGGGAAATGCTGAAGCGATTTCCCGTGCCGTGGGGAGATATGTTCGATACCATCAAGGGGGATACGGCTGTAAAAGCAGCAATTGGAATGTTGGTCATCGGACAGCACTTCCAAAACCCTGGAGAAATCATGACGCTAATAGATCCCCGGATGCATGCGTATAGAAATGCTGAAGGATGGACATGGCCGAAAGACAAGCCTTTCCCTGCATGGCTTAAGCACAAGGTACAAGAATTTGAGGCGGATCTCGGAAACGGATTCGCGGACTTATGTTCAAGGCTTGACGTATCGAACCCTGATCGGACTATGGAGGTGCTCTCAAAGGAACGCTGCTCTAATACGATCCGAACATTAAGTCTTCTGGCTGCGTTAGGTGACATGCTGGAAGGGGAAAAACTCAGTGCAAAGAGGGCTAAGTACGAGGATCTTGCGCATGGGCTTCGTACGGGCGACCTATCATCGCCGGTCGACGACGAGGCATTCAATCATCTGAAGGATGTGTTTCTGCATGCATTTGACGCCTACGGCCTTCTTTCGGATTTCGGTGCGGTAGTCAAGAGTATCAAACTGAAGAAACTGGATCAGATGAAGTTTTCGGACTTCTCTTCTGCATTTATCGATGGAGGAGCCTATCGGATAGAGTACCTGATTTCTTCACTCCGCAAAGATTGGAGTACAACTCCACAATTAAGAATTAATCCGGAATGGGTACCCCAGTTGAGGGAAAAGATCGCGGGCAGTCTGGCTCAGCTGGAACAGTATGCCTCATCACAACTTGATGCATTCAATGTAGGATTTCAGAAGTTTATCCAACGAAAGTACGGAGAAATTGCCGGATCACAAGTTCCCACTACCACCGAGTTTATCCCGCAGTTTATAAAAGACATTTTGCTCCACCACAAGGACGAAGAACCCATTTTTGTTATTCTCTTTGATGGAATGCGTTTCGATCTCTGGAGAGAGCTTTTCCTCCCGATCTTTGAGGATAGATACATTATCCAGCGAGAGGAGGTTGGATTAGCGCGTCTGCCGACTGTAACACAGTATTCGCGTCGCGCAGCCTTTGCAGGTCTTCCACCATCGAGATTCAATGTTCGGGCGCCTGAATCTGCCCTACTCCAGGAAGCACTAAAAAGAATCGGTTCTCCAGGAGACATTGAAGATGCCACTGATTTTCACCACATATCCGGAATAACCATGGCGGTGAGAGCGAGGAATCTGAAGCTAACCTGGCTCGTTATTGACTGTTCTGATAAGCTTCCGCATGCTGTAAACTATGACCTTGCGACGACCTTCGATGTTATTTCGGGATTGTCTGACTCTGTTCGAGCAATCCTTAACTCTATACCTGAGAAAGCCCACGTATTTATTCTTTCAGATCATGGGTTTGGGCGGTGTGGAACCAAGTCCATGTCCCTCTCTGGCGACCAGGTTAGCTATCGATACGCATTCCTGGATCAAGAGCCCTCTTCTGATATCCGCAGCCGTTCTCTGTTCTTTAAGGCCTCTGAGATAGAGGCAGCCAAATCCGGCTACTTCTTATTTCCCCATATTGGCTCTCATTTTACACAACGAGGGCGGAGAGATCGCACACCCACATATCATCATGGTGGAGCGACTTTGGAGGAACTTTTCGTCCCATTGGTCCACCTTGTGCCCGCCAGAGCTGCCAAGCCGACTATAGAGATAGTGGTGGTGACAGAAGACGAATACATTGTGGGGGTCAAAGGCCTTATATTGGCAGAACTCACCCTGGCAGGCACGGCTTCTGAACAGGCGACCCTTCGCAGCGACGTACCTGGATTCAAGCATCGCATTCTTAACCTGATCAGCGGACAAGCAAAGACCGTGGAGATTTCATTTACTCCTGACAGCGAGGGGGATTTTTCCTTCACTTTTGAAGCGCGGAAAGGCCGCTCGGTGCTCGGGAAATGCATTAAAACAATCACCGTCCTGCCAAAGGAGGGGATAGAGA
>QMMV01000343.1 GCA_003647435.1 Deltaproteobacteria bacterium
CTCCCGCATTGAGCGCGTGATCCGAAAAAAGACAGAGTTCCTTTTTGTCAGGCTCGTAAAGGATGCATTGAAAGCGCTTCAACCTCAAATCAAGGCGCGGGGCATTGTGGTTAACATCCAGGAAGACCTCCCGGTCATTTACGGTGAAAGAATGCGATTGGCACGGGCAGTGGATAACCAATTGACAAACGCGATAAAATATATTGGAAAAGAGAATCCATCCCCGCGGATTGATGTGGGGGTCGAAGAACAAGACGGGCAAAAGGTATTCTTTGTCCGCGATAACGGCATCGGCATTGAGAAAAGGGATTTTGATAAGATTTTCCAGGTGTTCCATCGGCTCCCATATGCAAAAAAACAAGTCGGAGAAGGCACTGGCGTCGGCCTGACGATTGTGAAGCGGATCATCGAACACCATGGAGGAAAGATCTGGCTTATATCAGAGCCCGGGAAAGGAAGCACATTTTACTTCACCCTTAAAAACAAGGAGGCTTGAACATGGATTATGAACCTTCGAACATCTTGCTTGTAGAAGATGAGGAAGCACATGCTGAACTGACCAGGCGGGCGATTCGAAAGGCGGGCAATGCAAACCGGATTGATGTTCTGACTGACGGAGAAGAAGCGCTTGACTATGTTTTCAACCGTGGCAAATACGCTGATAAAGCAAAGTATCCCCTCCCCGGCCTGATAATGCTTGACATCAAGCTCCCCGGCATTGACGGGATAGAAGTATTGAAGCAGATCAAGGAACATCCTGTTCTGAAGAAGATCCCTGTAATCATGCTCACCACCTCGGATCGGGAAGAAGACATTTGCCGATCCTATGTCCACTGTGCCAACAGCTATCTGACCAAGCCAGTAGGATTCAAGGAGTTCGAGGAAAAGATCATGCAAATCGATTCCTACTGGATGCTACTCAACAAACCGCCTATCTTGTCAGAAGCATGAGCGTTTTTATGGCGTGAAATGCCGGGTCCGGAAGGGGTTAGGAAATGAAGCCATTAAACGTTGTGATCATTGAAGACGAAGAGCCGCACTTTCAGCTCATGAAACGGGCCATTAATAAGGAACTCCCGCTTGCTTCGGTCGATTACTTTGAGGAAGGCTATGCCTGCCTTCAAAGGCTCGATGAGATCAGCCCGGATGTCATCATCACCGATTACCTCATGCCCGGCATGAATGGTATCGAATTCCTAAAAGCCTTAAATCGAGAGAATAAGGACATCCCGGTCATCATGATCACTGGCCAGGGGAGTGAGAGCATCGCCGTGCAGGCCATGAAACTGGGGGCCTGGGATTATCTGGTTAAGACCCCGGATTTCTTTACCTTGCTCCCAAGTGTTATTGAGAAGGTGGTTCGAGAACGAAGACTGAAAGACACACTGGGCGAGACTGAAAGACGATTTCGAGATCTGGCTGAAAGTACATCCGACTGGATATGGGAAATGGACGCGGAAGGCAAATATGTTTATTCCAATCCTGTGGTCGAAAGTATACTTGGTTACCGCCCTGATGAGATGCTCGGCAAGTACTTTTATGATTTTTTTTCTCAGAAAGAAATGGAGACCTCAGCACACACTTCTTTACAGGCCATGGCGGCGGGGAAACCGATTTCAGGCTTTGACAATTGTTATATTCACAAGGAAGGATATGTAGTTGTCTTAGAGGCCAAGGGCGTCCCGTTTTTTGACAAAGCAGGGAACTTGCTGGGCTACCGGGGTATAAACCGGGATGTTACTGCACGCAAACGGGCCGAGGAACGTATTCATAGCCTCTCCCGACAACTGATGAAGGCACAGGAAGCCGAGCGGCAAAGACTCTCTCGTGAGCTGCACGATCTGGTGGGCCAAGACCTTTCTGCCTTAAAAATGGGTCTTGACACCCTCTTTGATGATCAGCCGGAAGACCTTCCTGCCATGAGGCAAAGGGTGGCCAAACTCTCCAAGATTGCCCATGGAACCATAATGGCTGTCAGAGATCTGGCCTATGCCTTACGTCCTGTTGGCCTGGATCAGCTCGGGCTGGCACAGACTATCTTCCGGCATTGTGAAGACTTCTCTGCCAGGACAGGGGTCAAAGTCGACTTCTTTGCCGCCGGCATGGAGGATTTAGAACTCGATTCCGATATTGAGATTGCCCTGTACCGCCTGATTCAAGAAGGGCTCAACAATGTTAAGAAACATGCCGATGCCACCGATGCGATCATCAGGCTGGTTGCCTCTTACCCTAACATTATTCTCCGCATCGAAGATAATGGTAAAGGTTTTGACGCTGAGAACCGGTTGGCTTCAGCAATCAATGAAAAACGTATGGGACTTCGGAGCATGGAAGAAAGGGTCGCCCTGCTTGGCGGAAAGATGAGGATCGAATCCCGTCCAATGCAGGGCACAAAAATTCTTATAGAGGTTCCTTGCAAGGGAAACAGTATTGGCTGTCAAGAAAAGAATATTGATTATTGACGACCACCCTCTTTTCAGGGAAGGCCTCAAATCCCTTATAGCGCGCAACCCCGGATTCGAGGTAGCCGGGGAGGCCGGAAACGGGCGGAAAGGTATGCGCATGGCCAGGGAGCTCAAACCTGACCTGGTGGTGATGGACATATCCCTGCCGGATAAAAGCGGCATTGACCTCACCCGCAACATACGAAGCCTTTTGCCGGAAACATATGTCATGATCGTGAGCATGCATTCCAAAATCGATCACATTACGAAGGCATTTCAGGCAGGGGCCTCAGGGTACGTAGTTAAGGAATCGGCTGCTGAGAGGTTTACACAGGGGCTTGAGGCCGTATCAAGAGGCGAGTATTACCTGGACAGCTCTCTCTCCCATAAGGTAGTGAAAAGGCTTGCGGGATTACCTGAAAAGGAGTCAACGATCACAGATGCAAGGTATGAGGCCCTGACCCGCCGCGAGCAACAGGTTATGCGCTTGTTGGCCGAAGGGGTTTCCACCAAGGAGATCGCTGAAAGGCTTTTCATCAGCCCCAAAACCGTTGAGAACCACCGGGCCAATATTATGAACAAGCTCGAACTTCACAGCACCATGAGTTGGGTAGTGTAAAATATTTTGTGTGAATTCTGAAAGGGTAGAAAAAGGCACTTTTCCTTGTAATGGTTTTGATCACCAAAAAATCAAACCGAAAGGAGAAGTGCCATGAACGTAGAAATCAG
>QMMV01000344.1 GCA_003647435.1 Deltaproteobacteria bacterium
AATTGAGCGAAAAAGCATAATTGAAAGCTGTCACTGGTTGAGCTATTACATCTTTGTAAAGGAGGAAACATGAATGACCCGCGACTCTTGACCGAATATTTCAAAAGATGTTTCGTAGCTGTGGATGGTCTCTGGTTTATGATGGTGGAAAAAGAAGACTCGTTTGAAAAGGCCCTCGAGTTGGACAGAAGGGTGTGGGGAATCTTGCCAAAGATACAGGCCAGAAAGATAAAGGAACTTTTCAAGATGGAGGCTACAGGCCCTGAAGATCTCGTTAAGGCCTTCAAATTCAAACTGGATGCCGAAGATTTTATAAGTGAGTTCAACCAAGAAGCTTCTCATCTGAAGATTACGATAAAGGAATGCCCATGGCTTGCCTTGTTAAAGAAATCAAAACGAGAACATTTAGCCGAAAAGATCAGCGATGCCATATGCTCTATCGAGTATCCTGTCTTTGCCAGAGAATTTGTGGAAACTGTAGATTTTAAGATGCTATCCCGGCGCTGCTCGGGAGACAGCGTTTGCTCCTTTGTGTTCACAATCCCTTAGCCGGCATGGCCGACAATAGAAATCGCTGGTCCGTCGGCACAACATTTGTGATGTTAGTCTATTTATGATAGAAGTCACTGGGTACTGGACAGAAAAATGAAATGGAGGAGGGAGTTTTATGTCTGATAATCGCGTGCCTGCGGAATACATGAAAATGGACATCGCCGATGCTCAACGCTTCGATCAAAAAGTGAAAGAAAACTTTATGCCGGCATTTCCCTCTGTGGCCAGACAGATTATAGAGGATTACGGCATTCTGGAAGGCATATGTATCGATGTGGGTTGTGGTTCGGCTCTGATGGCAATAGAGCTGTGCAAGCGTTCCAATTTGAGGATATATGGATCGGAGATAGTAAAAAGTATATGCCAGGTAGCATACAAAAATATCGAAAGCGAAGGACTGAGAGATAGAATCATCCCCATATTGAGCAATGCTTACAACTTGCCCTTCAAAAGTGAGTCTGCAGATTTCGTCATCAGCAGGGGCTCATATCATTGCTGGAGAGATAAACCACGCGTCCTTAGAGAAATATACAGAGTACTAAAAGAGGGCGGCATCGGTCTTGTGGGTGGAGGGTTCGGGAAATACGTTACCAACAACGAATTAGATAGGATGATAGCGCTTCGGGACAAATCTTTGAAAGATGATGCAAAGGCTTATCGTGCACCGGATAAACTAAAAGAAGTGATCCGTGAGGCTGGGATATCTAATTTTCGTATCATTTATGACAAAACTGGACTTTGGGCAGAAATAAAAAAATAGGCAATAGTGAACAACAGGTGCGAAATCTTCGTAAAGGAAATTCTATCCAGGAGGTGATCTGTATGAACTTGTACTTAGTGCAGCATGCAGAGGCGAAGAAAAAAGACGAAGATCCCCAGCGGCCACTCTCAGAAAAAGGATGGACCGATATCAAAAAGGTGGCAGCTTTTGCCGCCGAGCAGGCAAATATCAAGGTAAACAATATCATGCATAGCGGAAAGACAAGGGCCAGACAGACAGCCGAAGCCATGGCTGATTATCTAACCCCCCCTGAGGGCATTAGAAAAGAGGAGGGATTGGAGCCTCTTGCCGATCCTTTGGTGTGGGCAGGTCGGCTGACTAAGATAGAAACAGATATTATGTTGGTAGGTCACTTGCCTCATCTGAGTAAACTTGCGGCCTTTCTGCTGTGTCGGGATACTAATAAGGAGGTAATCCAGTTCCGCATGGGGGCGATTGTTTGCCTTGGAAGAGATGAATCAGGTATTTGGTCGCTCCATTGGATGGTGACCCCGCAATTACTTCGGTAAGATAAGTTATGTGTTGTTCACGACCAGCGGCTTCTTTTTCTCCATCTGCTTTGCTTCCTCCCAGAGGGCATCCATCTGCTCTAAAGAAGCTTTTTCTATGCGGTGACCTTTTTTTGAAAGGGTTTCTTCTATATACCTGAACCTGTTTTCGAACCTTCGTATGGCGTCTCGCAGGGCGGAGTCTGGATGGACCCTGACAAAACGGGAAAGATTGACAATTGCAAACAGAAGATCTCCTATCTCAGATGCTATCCGGTTCTGGTCTTTTGCATCTATAGCCTGTTGCAGCTCTGCCCATTCTTCCTTAGCCTTTGCAATAACACCATCCAGATCAGGCCAGTCAAAACCGACCCGTGCCACCCGCTCAGTGAGGCGATATGCGCGCAGCAGACCGGGAAGATTGCGGGGGACAGTGTCAACAAGCGATTTCGTCTTATCGTGGTTCGGTTCGCCTTTCTTAAACTCATGCCATCGCATGCGCACATCCTCTGCCCCGGTTACCTTTAAATCACCAAAGACATGGGGATGCCGGCGCACCATCTTTTCTGTACTTCGACGTGCCACATCCCCTATGTCAAAATAGCCCCGTTCCTCGAAAATGTGCGTCAGAAATAGAACCTGGAACATGACATCTCCCAGTTCCTCGCAGATGGCGGCAGGAACACGAGAATCAATAGCTTCAAGCAGTTCATGAACCTCTTCCAAAATGTAGACCCGCATCGACTCAGGGGTCTGTTTCCGGTCCCATGGGCACCCATCTTCTCCACGTAACCTTGCTATGAGGCGCACCAGTTCGGAAAAAGCGGACGCCTTTTTCTTTAACTTTTTTACTTCTTCCAAGCCTCTAATGCCTCCTTCAGGTTAAAGAACACCTGGTTCTCATATCTTCACAAAAGACAAGATACTTTAATACTTACACATACAACAGGGGCGGTAAAGGAGATTTTCAAGGTAAGGTACTATAGGCTCTCGCCAGGAAGTACTGCAGCGTCTGTAGCTATATGGCGTGTAACTCCCTTACTATATATTTAGCGTTATCCTGGTTCCGGTGCTTATCCTGGTTCCGGTGCTTATCCTGGTTCCGATGCTCTGCGTCGGAACCGATCCTGGTTCCGGTGTTTATCCTGGTTCCGATGCTCTGCGTCGGAACCGATAGCCATCGGCGCTCTGCGCCGGAATCTGGAGAAATACGGAAAAATTGCCTCGATCCCACCGATCATCAACAATCCTGCGCTCCTCTATCCCTCTGACAATCACCTGATGCAACGTCCCCGGTGCATCGAGCCGAGCCCGTCCTGGCATATAATCCCCAACAACAACCTGATACCA
>QMMV01000345.1 GCA_003647435.1 Deltaproteobacteria bacterium
ACTTTAATTTCCTCATGAGGCATTCTCTGCATCCCAACAAGCAGACGGCAGCAGTGACCGTCACCACCTGACCAATGCTCGATATAAGAATCCAACGCTTTCCACCCGCGAAGGTTGAAATAGCCAACGCAGAAGTCGGCGTTCTGTGAGATTTTCAAGGTATTTTGGAGTGCTGGGAGAAGGGAGAGATCGATGTTATCAAATATTTGAGGCATATCAGAACTCCTGCGTATTGGCGAGATTCATCTGAGGAGTCTTAAGACCAAGAGATTAATCGGTGATACGCCTTAGTGTAATAAATTAGTACACTTATCGGCAAGCTTACCATAATTATCCTTTTAAAACCAAAATTCGGAGGAAAATGACCGAATGTCAAGGGAATCGTTTCATCTTTCTTTTTAAAGCCACACGAGAGCTTTATCCTAAACCAAAGTAAGATAATTCGGCCATAGTTAAAGCGAGTTAAACTTATTCCCCGCGCATGTGAGAATGGATCATAATGGAACGTTTAAACTTTGAACGTGCCATTTTATTCCCCCCGTGCGTGGGGCGAACCGCAATAGCAGAAAATGGATAAACCTGCATGAGTAAAAAGATTGACAAAGCCAAATGGCTGCAGTTAACATGGATTGCATTTTAAGAATTAAAACAAAGTATAGCAAGGCTTTCAGTGGTGCGGAGCGGGGCCACATGCTAAAATTGTATAAAATATGGGGTTTTTTCCTATTTTGCTGACAAAAAGGGTGTTTTTAGGCGTTTTTACCCGCCTTTAATCTTACCAAGTAAGATAATCTTATGGGTTCACTCCAACCAGTTTAAATGACGTATTCCCCACGTGCGTGGGGGGTGAACCATCAATGCTTCGAAATTACTAACTCATACTAATGTTCAGGCTTCAAGAATGCTAAGAAATGTTAAGGTTTAGGAGAGTTTTCCCTTGAGTGTAAAGGTAACGTAAATTAAAGTGTGGAAATTTGCTTGCTTTAAAAAAAGGGTTCCACCAGTTTTTGGTTTTTGCCCAAACCACAAACACAGGAGGAACCCTTATGGAAGCGAAAGCACTCCCACAGGAGACAAAGGTACTGGAAGTGATGGAAAACTTCCAGGCAAAAGTTTGGTCAGAGATCGAGACGAGGATCATTGGTTTTACCAAACAGCTCATTGAAGAGCTGTTAGAGGAAAAGATCAAACAGGTTTTAGGTGCTGATCGTTACGAGCGTACATCAGAAAGAACTGGATATCGCAACGGCTATTACGAACGTGATCTATTAACCAGATACGGATTGGTTGAAGCTTTACAGGTTCCACGAGTTACAGGATTAACAGTTGAGCATGATGTATTTGACCGCTATCAACAGCGAGCTACAAGCATAGATGCAGCAATTGGTTGCTTATTTTTAAACGGTATCTCAACTCGCAAGCTCAGAAGCATTGTCAAAGACCTGTTCGGCCGGCCTGTCAGCGCTCAGACAGTGAGTAATTGCACGGCTTACCTTGAGGATGAGCTTAAATACTACCAGGAACGTCCATTAACCGATGATGTCGAGTTCCTTTTTCTTGATGGGATCACCGAGCGGGTACGGGATATAGCCGTCGAGAAAAAGGTCATGCTCTGCGCCTATGGTATTCACGCCGGAGGCCGGAAAGAAATCCTCAGCTTCCGGATGACCGATGTAGAAGATATCGCCTCCTGGCGTGGGTTTCTGGTCGATATGAAGTCCCGTGGCCTGCTGGGCAAACGGTTAAAGCTGATTACCACTGATGGTAATCCAGCACTGCTCAAAGCATTGAAAGAGATTTATCCTTTTATGAAAACTCAGCGCTGCATCGCTCATAAGCTGCGCAGGCGTTGTGGTCAAGCTCAAACGCAGCCAGCAGAAACCATGCATGCGTGATCTGAGACCTATGTTTGCTGCCTCAAACAGAAAAGAGGCAGTGAAAATCTACAAAGCCTGGCGTGCAAAATGGATCGTTGAGGCTGAGGCTGCTGTCAGATGTATGGAGAAAAACCTGGCTGAATGCCTGAGATATTTCGACTTCGACAAATCAATGTGGAAGTCTATAAGAACCACCAACATCCTTGAACGCGCCTTTAGAGAAGTCCGCAGGAGGACCAGGCCGATGAACCTGTTCCCCAATGCTGACAGTGCTAACCGGATATTCTATGGAGTGACCAAAAACCTCAACCAAAGCTGGAATAAGGAACCTCTTAAAGAATTTCCACAATCCAATTTACATTACCGATACCCAAGCTGTTACCCCATTTGACAACTTTGCTTTTCACCACCATGAATTATCCTCCAATACCGACTGCCAGGTTTATCCATTGTAATAGATATAATGCATATACATGTTCACCGCCGTCGTCAAGTTTCTTCAGTCAATCATTATAACTTGCTTTGTCCCCGCTAATATGTGTAACTGTCCCGCATTGTCTCTTCAGGCCCATCTTCTCCGGCAGCCTCAACATTTCAGGATTTGCCCTTGTTACCGTTCAAATACCGCTGGGTATACGGGCAAACCGCAATGCAGATTCCGCAGATTGTCCGGTCACTGCCTGCTTTTGCTCCCAGGCGGCTGGCGCAGTCCCGGCAGGCTGCGGCATCAAAAAAAAGCGCCCGCTCAAGGCCCTGATGCCACTGGCAGCCTGAGACCGCCCCGGCAGGGCAGGCTGTTACGCAGAAGTCGCACTCCCCGCACCGCGAGACCTCCACAGGCTCATCCGCAGGCAACGGTGTGTCCGTGAAAACAGTGTTGAACCGGACTGCCGAACCGTAGCTTTCAGTTACCAGCAGCGCGCACTTGCCGACCCATCCCGTGCCCGCCAGCGTGGCTACTGTCTTGTGTGGCAAGGGAGTTTCGAGGCTCTCCCGGTCTTTCAGGTCAATCGGTGGTGCGAAAGACACTGCCCTGAAACCGCGCCCCTGCAGGAATGTCGCGCAGTGCTCTCCCAGCCTCTGAAGAAGCTCGTTGACCCGCACATACTCGGCCGCGTACTCAGGCGTTGGGCCTTCGGTAATTCCGGCTATGATCGAAGTCTCGAGCCTCACTCCGATACAGACACCCAACGGCAGGCCCATGCGCGGCTCTGCCGGCAACTGCTGCAAGTCCGCACAGGCCACGAACGTGGCATTACGGTCGATCAGATATCTTTCCAGCTCTGCAA
>QMMV01000346.1 GCA_003647435.1 Deltaproteobacteria bacterium
CGACAATGCTCATATCCTGCTTTGATCACATTAAACGAAGCTTCTTTTTAATCTGCGAAAATCTGCGTAATCTGTGGATCAAACTCTCTTTCCAGTCGCGCCTCCGCCTATGCTTGGGTTTAACTTCGTAAATTTCCTCCACTTTCATAAAAAGCTTCTCAAAGTCAAGCGGATATTCCAATTGCTGCATGAACTCCCGGCACTTCGGACAGTAATCCTTCCAGCAATCTTCCACAGTAGCCTTTCCAAACTCTTTGGGATGGAAGAAACAGTTTTCATCATGTTGTTCAGGTATCCCGAAATAATGGAGGATTTCCTCAACACCCACCTTGGCCCAATATTGCACATCTTACCCAAAAGTGCCTTGAGCGGAAATGGGTAAAAATGCCATTCCACAAATTATCGGTTATGGGGAAGACTTCAAGATATTGTAAATGGTCTTCCGTGATACACCTAACCGCTCCGCTATTTCTGCTCGTGAGTAACCGCGGGCAATCAGTTGCTGTATCAGGTACTTTCGTGCCCTTTTACTTTCAGGCCTGCTAAGCCCCTTTGCCGCCGCCTCAATTTGTTTTTCTAACTCATCCGTTGCCAGCAGATCGATCCCCAAACACTTGGCGATCTGTTTTTTCTTGCCAACCGTCTTGAAAATAGAAGGAAACATAGAAACCAGCCGTGACTGGAAACGTTCTATGGCATCCTCCTGCTCCAGGACATGCGCTGTCGGTACCTCACTACCCCGCTTCAGCAGCTCCCGATATCTGTTTTTACCCCTCAGCTTGTCTCCTGATAACAGTCCCAAAATAAAATCAGGATCGATGAACGATTTCGGGGCATCATCCTCATAGTATAAACGGCACGAAGACCAACGGTATTGCAATGGATCCTGCACCAAGTGCGCCCTTACCGGATTTAAGTGAATATAAAGAGAAGCGGCTAGAAGATAGCTATCATCCATGCAAACAGCCTGCCTGTAAGGCCCTCCAAATAGGTGCCCTTTCCTTTCATACTTTCTATTGAACTTCATGGCGTACCTTGAAAACAGATCCCGCATTGCATCGTAAAGGTTGGCTTCTGCCGGACTCAAAAGCAAGTGTGTGTGGTTGGCCATAAGACAAAATGCATATATCCTGAGACCGTATTTTTTTGTTACCTCCTTCAAAGCACTCAACATGAACAGATAATCCGTATCTTCCAGAAATAATGGCTCCTTACCTGCCGCCCTTTGCGTAATGTGCGAAACCACATTAGGGGCATTTAGTTTCTGGGTTGCCCGAAAATACCGCTTAATTTTTCCTTGTCTGATCAGGTCAAGTACGTCCATGGCTGTGCTGCAGGCCTGCCAAACGCAAGCCTAAAAGAACTCCTACCGCAAATGAGCAGAGGTAAAACTATTTTTTACCCAAAACTGCTTTGAGCGGAAATGGGTAAAAACATAAAGCACAAAGAATCCAGAAATGCAACAGCAACATGTCCCTTGTTTCCGGTTCCCGGCCGGATTCAGGGTCTGTAGAGGGCAAAATGTTGATCCGCCGCCAGAATTTCTATCTCCCGCACACACGCTCATTTCTGCAACACAGAGAAAAAATTACCCAAAAGTGCTTTGAGCGCAAATGGGTAAAAACCTGGGGATGGTTTTTCTGCTTGCGTTTTCAAGCGGGCTTCAGTAGAATTCGGGGTAAATACGACCACGCCGATACACTTTCAACAAGACCCATCGCTTGAGGAGCGGGCAGGATTTCTCATGCTGAAAAAAAGAGGGGTAATTGCCAGGCGTCAACTGGCTCTTTTATTCGGTGACTCCGTAATACTGTTTCTTGCTCCTATCGTTTCAATATATCTCTATTTCCTCGCCAAGTTCGGATTCGGGTTCAGGCTTGTCAGGTTCCGAATTGACCCCGTCTTTTTCTTGATTCATGTTGCAACTTTTCTGGTTACCCTCCACTTTTTTGATCAATACAACTTCCAGCAGGATTTCAGGAAATCGCAAACCATTATCAAGATATTCCTGGCTGTTGCGGTGGGCGCAATCATCACGGTCTTCCTCTCATATATTGCGGGGCTTCCCCCCCAGGGGCGCTGGATATTTGTAATCTACTGCACATTCGTGCTCTCGGGCGTCGTCCTCGTGCGCTTTCTCTACTCTCTGGTAGGTTCCGTAGGAATGTATAGAAAGAAAACGTTAATTGTCGGATGCGGCGAAAGCGGCAAAGAAATTGCGAATTACGTGAACTCACACCCTAATTCAGGTCTGAATATCATTGGTTTTCTTGACAAAGACAAAGAAAAGCAAGGCGAACACGTTGAGGGATATCCTGTTTTTTTCCAGGAAAAAGGCCTGAAAGATGCGGTAGCGGAGCACAACCCACAGCTCATGATTATGGCCATGCGCCGAATTCGGTACCGGCAGTTAGTCAAAGAGCTTGTCTGGTGCGCCCAGCAGGGCATTGAGATATGGGATGTGCCAACCGCCTTTGAATCGCTTGCAGGCCGAATCCCCCTGCGTTATGTGGATGAAATGTGGCTCCTTTTTTCCACCATCAACTGGCCGCGCCTGCATATCCGCAGGCTCAAGCGCCTCATGGATATAGTTGTTGCAGGTCTGGGTCTTCTCATTTCCTTTCCCGTAATGGCGATTACTGCTGTCGCCATAAAGTTAGACACTCCCGGGCTGGTCTTTTACCGGCAGGTGCGTGTGGGCAAGGATGGCAATGAATTTGAGTTGATAAAGTTCAGGTCGATGGTCAAGGATGCTGAAAAAGAGATTGGAGCTGTGTGGGTGGGCGAACACGATCCGCGGATCACCCGGGTGGGTAAGCTTTTGCGGTTCTTAAGACTGGACGAGCTGCCCCAGTTTTTCAATGTTTTCAGCGGCGAGATGAGCATTGTTGGGCCAAGGCCTGAAAGACCTGAGTTCGTTGCTGATTTCCTGAAAAACAGGCAAAGCAAAAGCAGTAATCCCCTTTTACAAGGAGCGCCTCACTGTAAAACCGGGAATCACCGGCTGGGCTCAGGTCATGTATCCCTATGCGGCATCTTACGAGGAAAGCCTGAAAAAATTAGAATACGACCTCTACTACATCAAGAACATGTCTTTCCTTCTCGATTGCCTGATCCTCCTTAAGACCTTCAAAATAGTCGTACTCGGCAGGGGCAAATAAG
>QMMV01000347.1 GCA_003647435.1 Deltaproteobacteria bacterium
GAAAAGAGAAATAGATACCGGAAAGAAAGAAGATGCGATTGTTACTCAGCACTCCGTGCGGGAGGAATTAAAACACTCGGTACGTATTTTGTTGGCCGAAGACAACCCGGTCAACCAGAAGCTGGCCAGGATGATGTTGACAAAAGCGGGTTACCATGTAGAGACGGCAAATAACGGCAAGGAAGCGGTAGAAAAGTACACGGCCGCTGCGGATAATTACGATTTGATCTTCATGGATGTACAGATGCCGGAGATGGATGGGATGGAGGCCACTGGAGCAATCCGGGATTGGGAAAACAAGCTCAAGGCTCAAGGCTCAAAGCGATCGAAACGTGTTCCGATTATTGCCATGACCGCAAATGCGCTGAAAGGTGACCGGGAAAAATGTCTTGAGGCCGGCATGGATGACTATATCGCAAAACCGATAAAACGGGAGATTGTTTTTGAGATGGTGGAAAAATGGGTGGTTTTCTGAAACATCTTTGTGAACAGTTATCGCCTGGAATTTTCTCCAGATTGGCGGCATTATATCCTCTCCTTGCCAGGGCCGGCCTGATCTTGCTCGGCACGCTTGCTGTTTGGATCATTTCCAAGCGGGTGCTAAAAATAATCCGCAAGAGAACTCAAAAATATGAATTTATACGCTCTCACGAACAGGTCTTTGACCTCATTCACAAGGCGGTCTTGTATGCCCTTATCTTTGTATGCGGTATTTCGCTCGTGAATCTATTTAAGATCCCGATCCTGAAAAATGTATTTTTTGCTGGTCTGATTATTCTTCTGGCAATCCCGGTTAACGAATTCACACTACTTTTGCTCAAGTATCTTGAGGGCAATTTCACCAAGAAAACCAAAAGCAAGATAGACGATATCGCCTTCGACCTTCTAAATAAATTTTCGGGTATTATCATCTTCGGTGTTGCCATCTTGTTTGCCCTCGACGTGTTGGGGATCAATGTGGTTCCCCTCGTGGCCGGCGCCGGTATTGCCGGTATTGCCGTAGGTTTTGCAGCCAAGGATACCCTGTCGAATCTTATCGCGGGCATCTTGCTTATTATTGACCGGCCCTTTGAGATCGGGGACAGGATCGAGGTGTGGACATCGCCTAAAGGCTCTTCTACGTGGGGAGACGTGATTGACATCGGTCTCAGGGCCACCAAGATACGAACCACGGACAACATTGTCATTATCATTCCAAACAACGAGATCATGAAGCGCGACATAATAAACTATACCACGATTTCAACAGATATCCGGCTCCGGATTCCTGTTGGCGTCTCATACGATACCGATATCGAAAGGGCAAAATCTGTTATCCTCAATGTCGCAAACACTGCCGATGGGGTCTTGAAAGATCCGCCTCCAAGGGTCGTAGTCAAACAGTTCGGGGAATCATCTGTAGACCTTGAAGCAAGGGTCTGGATCAATGATGCCCGAAGGCGCATGGACGTCACATCGTATATGACAGACAGGATCAAAGAGGCATTTGACAAAGAAGGGATCGAAATTCCTTATCCCAAGCGGGATATCACGATCATTCATAAAGCGAAACCGGCAGAGGTCGGGGCAGAGAAGGCAGAATTATAGACTGGGTATTACCCCCGAAGCACAGGATAGGGGCGATTCATGAATCGCCCCGGAAACGGGTTGAGAGCGAGGACGAATTGTGAGTGAATTCCGAGACAAAGAAGATCAAAAGGATGAAATCCCAGGTATAGAAGAAATTGAAATGGATGAAGAACGTCCCGATTCTGTTTATAGGGACGAAATCCGGGATTTGGAGATTGAAAAGCTGAATCATCGAATCACTCTCCTCTCCATACTTATTCCATGCCTGCTGTGTGCCATATTCCTTTTTGCCTATCTTGACGTCAAGGACAGGATGGAGAAAACAAGAAAGATCCGGGCAAGGGAACTCCAGGAACTCTCCGAGCGCGTCATCGACAGGGTGGCATCTGTGTCAAATCGGTACGGGAAGCTCGAAAAATCTACCCTTGAGAAGCTGCCAAAGCTTGAGAAGTTGCTTGCTTCCATCCAGCAAGAAACGGGCAAACAAGAACGCGCCCTCAAAGACCTCGCAAAATCAAAAATAGACCGAAATGTACTGAAAAAGGCAATAAAAAAGCACTCTGCCGAAATTGCCAATACTGTTGACCGCCTCCATAAAGAGCTAAAGAAGCAACAGGAGTTGCTGGTAAGTCTGTCAAAAAAGCAAAGCAAAGAGTATGCTGAAACTGCCGGGGAACTGACAGCTCTACGCAAAGAGCTTCAGGCCCGGAAAGAGTCTGTTGCAAATCTCAACCGGGCATTGACAGAAAAATTAGCAGTGCTGGGTCAATCTCTTGAGACGATACGGGGCGAAGGACGAAATAAGGTAGGCAAAAAAGAACTCAACGATGCCCTCGATAGACAAGGCGCGAATCTCCAGAAGCAGATAGATCTGCTTGCAAAGAAGCTCAAATTCATCAATGATGAGCTTTTGCGGTTACAGAGACAGCCGGAGAAAAAGATTAAAAGCGCAGTAACACCAGGGCCGGCAGCTCCTGCTCCCGAGAAAAAGCCTGCAGGGAAAAAGCCAAGAGAATCCCTCGCCCCCGTGCCGGGCAGGATTTTAGAGGAAGAGATCAGGGAATAGACCATCAGGTTGTCAATGTCAAAGAAATGACATGCTAAGATGTGCTAAGATGTGAGACCATTTTTTTGGCTATCCTTCCAAATACACCTGCCGCCAACCGGAACTGCCCCATCCTGTATCTAATCCACTTTTGTTGGTACCCGCAATATCTTACCGCAGCGCTAAAGATATGGCTCGGAATCTCTATAACCCATTGACATCATAGATAGAACTTAGCTCGCTTCGCTCACAATTGGAATAATGGAAGGCTGGAACAATGGAATGATGTACAAGAAAAAAAGACGAAAATCCCCTTGAACGCAATCTTCCACCATTCCACCATTTGATTATTCGTAACACTTTAGCTCTTTTAAAAAACAGACATACGGAACGGATAGGCCATCCGATTGGAGACCGTCTCAAACTCGAGCCCCTGCCTGTCGGCAGGCAGGTAACTGAGCGTAAAGAAAAAACAGCGCTTAGAAGTTCAAATAACATCCATTCGGTCACAATATCAGTTATCGTCAAGGACGAATATCC
>QMMV01000348.1 GCA_003647435.1 Deltaproteobacteria bacterium
ATCATTTTAGCCTTTTGAAAATATTATCGCATACGGGCAATCCGGTATAGGCTGTCTCACTGTCTGAGTTTGAGGCGGTCTATACCGGATTGCCCGTATGCTCATTGTGTCTGTTTTTTGAAATAGCTAAACTGATACCAAGGTTCAATAGGAGCGTCAGCGGACAGGTCTTTTCAAGTGCAACCCTGTTTTGATAACTCCTTCTTGAGACCCATACAACCGAGACAAGGACAATCGCAAATACAACAGGAAACGACCATAGATAGGTCATTGGGGGAATCCCCTGTAAGAGCGGAAGAGGGTAGGTGCAAAGAGATGCAATCGCCATGGCGATATATATGCAGGGAGCCCGTTTTTTCCCGAGCCTGACAACCAGGTTGGCCTTTTTTTCAATAAGGTCAGCCGGATAATCCGGAAACTCATTGATAAAGAACCCATCGGAGTTCAATGAACAGGCCGTCTGGGCTGTACAGAAGTTCATTCGAGTCCATCTATCAGATGCGGACTGGTCTGCCCAACAAAAAAAGGATTAGTTCCGAGCATTTGGTACTTCGCTCGGGACTGATGCTTTTTTTGTTATATGCTCTATACTTTCAACAAAAAATGAAAATAGATTGGGATCAAAGCAACGACTGTCTCCTTTCATAATCCGTAAAGCTACTTCAGGCTCAAGCGCCGGGCGATAAGGCCTGCTGCTCGTTAGCGCATCATAATAATCGGCAATTCGAAATATTCGTGCAATTAGGGGAATTTCATTTCCTTTTAATCCTTCAGGATAACCACTCCCGTCAAAATTTTCATGGTGGTATAAGATCGCATCTCCTACCAATTTATCAAAGAGGAAAGACTTGATCAAATTATATCCAAGATTCGTATGATATTTGATCATGACAAGCTCAGCTTCGGTCAACTTGGTCGGCTTATTCAATACTTGCTCACTTATACCAATCTTCCCAATATCATGAAGCAAAGCTGCACGATATATCATTGGAATCTTTTCCTTCGGAAAGTTTAACAGGGGGTTTAAAGTAACAAAATTTACTGCTATCTCACCTACATGTTCTGAATGCCCTTTCGTATATGGATCTCTTAGTTCCATAACTCGAGATAAAAGCATGGAGGTCTGTTCAACTACTTCCGATATTTCAATAACCTTCTTTTTTTCAATATCTATTCTTTCTTTATGCTCAGCGATAGTCCGCTCCTGCTCAGCGATAGTCCGCTCCTGCTCAGCGATAGTCCGTTCCTGCTCAGCGATAGTCCGCTTGTGCTCAGCGATAGTCCGCTGATAGCCCGCCGTTTCATTAATCTTTTTGACATCGTTATGTTCGGCCATGTTTCACCCCCACATGAGCATCTAACATTCAAGCTTATATGCTGGTAACCGACGCCGGCAGGTGGCGGGTAGCAGTCAGATGCTGCGTGTTGTTCAGGTAAGCCCCTACGCGGCAGGATAACTCTCTTGAATCAATGTTGCTTGATCAATGGATCATGGTATCTTCTGCCTGTGTTGCTTCAAGCGGAATTGGGGTTTTCCATAAGGTCTGATAGCTATAACACAAATCGGAGGAAAACGCCATGTCTACCGAGAAGCCCAAAATCCGACATAGGTGCAAGCAGGCGTGGGGTTGTTATTATTAAGCTATTTGGCATTTTGATATTACGATGGTCTCCTTTGCCATTTCGACCCCTCACTCGGTGTGGGCGGATTCGACCGGCTTGAAAGTATGATATTCACGCCGAATCTTTTTTATTATATGGTCAACTTTGCAGACAAACGTGAAAAGAGCATATCAGCAAGATTTCCCAAAATAATGATATATTTTGGTTGACAGGATATTTTTTCGTGGTTATTTTGAACTGAAAAACGAAGTTCGTTCAGATATACATAACAAGAAAGGATGAAGATGAAAAAAGAGAAAGCAGAATTAATACTGAATACCGCAAAGAAAATGTTTGGCCGCTATGGTCTCCAGAAAACCACTTTGGACGAAATCGCGCGTATGGCGCGCGTCGCAAAGGGCACGATATATAGTTATTTCGGGACCAAAAAGCGCGTTTACCTTGAAGTCCTTCGTCGAGAAGCCAAAGAGATAGTGGACAACATATTATCTTCGGTGAATCAGCAGGCGTCGCCGGCCGATAAACTGCTTGCCTTTACCAGGGCGAAGTTCCGGTATATGCGCCAGGCGATAAATCTCTTGAATCTGGATCGGGAGGGAATAGAGAAACTTTTGCCAAGTGCAGAGAGAATTCGTGACGAACTTTTCGAGCAAGAAGTGCATATTATTCGCTCCATCCTGGAAGAGGGAGTAGAAAAGAGTATTTTTCGCCTTAATAATGTCCCGCTGGCCGCCAGTGCCATTGCCCATGGCTTGAGGGGATTCGAGCTTAACTGGTTAGTTCGGGAAAGCGAAGAGCGGATTGAGTACTATCTGGATGAATTGATGAATATCCTTTTCTGTGGCCTGATGTCTGAGAAACGGATTGTCAATACGAAAAGTGCCTGAGGTGCCTAAAGTTCTCGGCAATCAGGTTGTCCCGGCTCATAGAAAAGTAAACCCCAGCATCAATCTTGAGGAGGTACAAATCATGTCGGAATATCAGATGAAAGATCGCATTGTAGAAGAGTTGAAAAAGGCCAAAGAGGCCGGGCAGATCACCGCAGAAAAGGTGTCTGAGATTGTAAAAGGTGTGGTGGCGGCTGCGGTTGCAGAAACCAAAGGCGGGGTTCAGGAGCTTCGACCCATTGTGAAAGACGCTGTGACCGCTGCCGTGGAAGGCTTAAAGGATACGGGAGAGGATGTAAGGGAGAACGTGGAGGGTGCTGTAGAGGGGGCGATCACAGGTGCTCGCAGCCGTGGAGATCAGGCAGTTGAGGCCACACGGGAGGGACTCAAAAAGCTTGAAAAACGACTCGAAGATGAGAGAACCAGGTTGGCACAGAGTCTGAGAGAAGGTCTAGAAGGTGCAAAAGAGGCAGGAGCTGTGCTGTCAGATGAGCTCAAAGGACAGGTAGAATCTGCTGTAACGGACACCAAACTGAAAAGTACAGAACTATTAGGTTTGACCAAACAGACTGTCAAGGAAGCAGTCAAGCAGGCCATCGAGTCCGGCAAAGATG
>QMMV01000349.1 GCA_003647435.1 Deltaproteobacteria bacterium
AAGCCGGTTATTGATCCTGCAATGGTAAGACTTGAAGAAAAGTTGCGGCCACCGCTGGCGAGGCCGAATCTTGAGGTCTTACGGCCTGATCAGATTCCGAGGCTCAACATCTATTTGCTTGGGACAGATGATCTTGGTCGTGATGTATTTGCAAGGATGCTCCAGGGGGCATGGGTCTCTCTTACGGTGGGTTTTGTAGCTGTTGGCATCTCCGTCCTGGTGGGGATATTCATGGGCGGTATCGCCGGCTATTACGGTCAAAGCCGTGTTCGGGTGGATCAAGTTCTTGCCACCATAGTCCTCTTTTCAGGTGCCATGTTCGTTGCTTTTGGCCTGAGGGATGCCGGGCTGGTATTGTTTATTATTGCCGCTATTTACATCTTTTCTTCCTTGGCATTTGAGAGGGTGCTATCAGGACGCCACTTGCCCGCCTCGGTGCAGGTCCTTTTCAGAGGTGTGGTTTCCATTGATACACTGATAATGCGATTTGTAGATGTCATGTTGTGCTTTCCAAGTTTTTTCCTGATCCTCACGGTAGTGGCCCTCCTTCCTGCAAGTATGTACAACATCATGATTGTCATCGGCCTGACAAGCTGGATGGGTAGTGCGCGCTTTATCCGTGCTGAATTCCTCTCTCTCAGGGAACAAGACTTTGTCACCGCTGCCCGGGCGCTCGGTGTGAACGACTGGCGGATCATCTTTCGCCACATGATTCCCAACGCCGTTGCCCCGGTGCTGGTCTCTGCCACCATTGGTATTGCCACAGCCATTCTTACCGAAGCGGGCCTGAGCTTTCTCGGGTTTGGAGTGCCCCCCCCTCATGCCACATGGGGTAACATCCTTTCCGACGGGAAGCGTTTCATCTTTGATGCCCCCTGGCTGACTTTTGCGCCGGGCCTTGCTATCTTGATTGTCGTGCTGGCGTTTAATCTTTTTGGGGAAGGATTGCGCGATATATTGAATCCGAAATTGCGGGAAAGATACTGAAGTGAACTGAAGTCCTTTTTTGTATCAGCGATGGAAAATAATCACATTCTCCTTTCGGTGCAAGACTTACACCTGCATTTCCGGGGCAGGCGTCAGCTTGCCAGGGTACTGGATGGCGTGAGCTATGAAGTCCGCAGGGAGGAGACCGTTTGCCTTGTGGGCGAGTCCGGTTGCGGGAAGACGGTTTCAGCCCTCGCCATACTTGGTCTCATCCCCCGGCCCCCGGGCGAGATCGTCAGCGGTGATGTCATGTGCAAGGGCAAAAGCCTCTTGCGCCTCCCAGAAGAGGAGATGCGACAGATCCGCGGCAAGCATATCGCTATGGTTTTCCAGGAACCTATGACTTCTCTGAATCCGGTGTTTACCGTAGGGGACCAGATTGCCGAGGCCATCGCGGTTCATGAAAACGTCGACCGGGCCGAGATACGCAGGCGGTGCGTAAAACTGCTGAGCGATGTCGGGATGCCCGCCGCTGCGGAACGCCTTGACGACTATCCGCACCAGTTGAGCGGGGGGCAGCGGCAGCGCGTGATGATCGCCATGGCACTCGCATGCAACCCTGAGATAGTGATCGCAGATGAGCCTACCACCGCTCTTGATGTGACGATTCAGGCCCAGATTGTCAGTCTTTTTTCTGAGCTTCAAAAAAAACGGCGCATGTCGGTGCTCTATATCACGCATGACCTGGGGGTAGTGGCGGGGATTGCCGATCGGATCTATGTGATGTATGCCGGAATCATTGTAGAGCAGGGAGACTGTTCAGACATCTTTCGCAATCCGCAGCACCCTTATACTCGTGGCCTCCTCGACTCATTGCCCGATCGCTCGAGACGGGGAGAGAAGCTTCACAGCATTCCGGGCCAGGTGCCGGATCCTGCCTGCAAGCCCGGGGGTTGTCCCTTTCATCCGAGATGTAACCTTGCGGTGGATACATGCCGTCACGTGCTTCCGGCAATGCGCGATCATGGAAACGGGCACCTGAGCCGCTGTCCGGTACTGTCCGCAGGACTTGGTAAGAGGAATTTACACCACGTTCCTGACTATGTTGAATAACCCCAATATTCCCTTTTCCCAACATTCCATTTTTGGGAATCGAACAAATACTGCATCCGCAGCTACTTCAAAATCTTCGAGATAATCGATTGAATCGTGGGTATCCCAAAACTCTCTTTCTTTTCTCTATAAACCTTGCCGCCATCCTGAGAAGACTCACCGTAAGAAGGTTCTCAAATCGCGATCCGGTATCGGAAAGCAACGACCATTCACCTGACGTAGGGCCAGAAGGATAACAGTGTTGCGGCTTGCTTTCTGCCGGGCACGGATATTCGAGTTTCAGGTATTTGACGGCTTGCTGGGTAACTCCAGGGAGAAGCGGGGAATTTGTTGTCAGGAGACGAGAATTGACAACTTTGGGGTGTTCTCGGGTAGCCCCTTTAAAGCGGACTGTACGTATCTCTTTCGGGAATCTGTAGCCGGAACTGCTATACACCCGCGTTTTGTGTTGACAAATAATACAGCAACTTATATACATAAAAGTAAACAAGGAGGTAAACCTCATGAAAGCCATTCAAATAACTATCGAACCTGAATTGCTTGATAAAATTGATGCTGATGATGAAACCAAGGAGAAAGGCAGATCGGCGTTTTTGCGACATGCTGTCCAGTACTATTTGCAACAAAAGAGGTTAAAGTCGATCTCCGAACAATATCGCAAAGGCTATGCCCACGGAGTAGCAACAGATTCTGATCTAACCGCATGGGAGGGTGAACAGGTATGGCCAGAGAACTGAAACGAGGTTCTATATGGATGTACAAATTCCGGAAGCCAGACAAATTGCGCCCCGTGCTGATCTTGAGCCGCCAGGATGTATAGGGCTTATCGATACAGTTATTGTTGCGCCCATAACTTCAACCGTTTATGGGGTACCCAGCGAGGTTATTGTGGGTATAGACCAGGGGCTGAAGCATGACTGTGCTGTCAATCTTGATCATATCCAAACGGTATCTGCTTCTAAACTCTCCCGTTACATAGGTCGTCTCGATGACAGTCTCATGGCAAAAGTGTGCGTTGCCTTACAAATAGCTACCGGCTGCGATTAACCGTAGCCTCCCTGTATCCCTCGGCAATGGCCTC
>QMMV01000350.1 GCA_003647435.1 Deltaproteobacteria bacterium
AGAGCTGCATTATGCTGTTGACATTATGCTGGTAAAGGGATAAATGAATCGTAACACTTTAGCTCTTTTTAAAAAATATGCCCAGATGTTTTCAAAAAACATAAATTGTTACAACGAATCGAAATTTTCCGGCTTGTTCAATTCATCGCTATTTGTTGATATCATTTCAAATTAGCTCAAGCAATAATGGACTGACCCGCCCCGTAACATGTTTAATTGTATGCCTCAGAGTTTCTATAACCCATTTAGATTATAGCTGTTTGTTTGCGCTGTTGCAGCCTCGATCAGGGAATGGTGGAATAATTGTGAGCGGAGCGAACTAAGCTTTTGAACGTGGACCTGGAAAAAATAAAGGCTGTCGGGCTTGCATCTGCAGCCCGGGCCGGCGATATTATTCGACAATACTGGAACAAGGCGGTGCGGATAGAAAAAAAGGGAGCCATTGACCTGCTCACCGAGGCCGACCTTGCTTCTGAAAAGGCCATTGTCGAAATTATCCAGACAGCCTTCCCTGCCCATACAATCTTTGCCGAAGAGTCGGGTATCCGCCAGGGAAGCGCATCGTGCGAATGGATTATCGACCCCCTTGATGGTACCACCAATTACGCCCACCGTTTACCTCAAGTCGCTGTTTCCATTGCCTTTGCGCTTGAAGGAACCATCATCTTTGGGCTGGTGCTAAATCCCCTGGCGGAAGAGCTTTTTTGTGCGACCCGTGGCCAGGGAGCCGAGCTCAATGGACAACCAATCCGTGTTTCAACCGTCAGAAATATTCGCGAAAGCTTGCTCGTTACGGGCTTTCCCTATGAACTGAAACCCGTTATTCGCCCGCTGATGGCAAGGTTTGAGCGATGCCTTATGGCAGCACAGGGTATTCGCAGATTAGGTTCAGCAGCGCTCGATCTGTGTTATGTAGCCTGTGGGCGATTTGAGGGATTCTGGGAGCAGAACCTGGCGCCCTGGGATACGGCGGCCGGTATGATCATTGCCAGGGAAGCTGGAGCGTCTGTAACCGATTTCTCAAGAGCACCTTTCTCTATTGAAAAAAAGGAAATCCTTGCCACAAACGGCCTTATTCATGAAGAACTGGCGAGGCTGTTATCATTGTGATGAAAAAAAAGATTTTGGACTCAAAGCTCCTTGACGACAAGCTGGGTTGTTTTGGACGCTATGATCCTGACGACCCCGTCTGCACTAAGTGGTGCCAGCTGAATATTCGCTGTGCCATTGCGCGAGACCGGCGTGATCGACTTGAAATACTGGAAGAATTCTTCGAGACTGTCACGGAGACGAATCGGCCGCAATAGCACTCTCCAGGAGTACCAGCGGATGACAGACTTTGATCTTTTCTTCTAATCCGTGCCGGCTCACCCCTTCCGTAAACTGCAAGAGGCATCCCGTGCACCCCGTGACAATGGCATTCGGTTCTACTGCCTGAAAATCCTTCATTCGTCTCTCCAGAATCTTCATAGACAGGTCGAAATGTGTAAGATTAAAGTCGCCACCGTGGCCGCAACACCGACCCGGATGTGGAGCTTCTAAGAGTTTCACGCCGGGTGTTGCCTCAAGCAGCTTTCTCGGAGGCTCAGTAACTCCCTGACCGATCCTGAGATGGCAGGGATCATGATAGACTACACGAACCGGCGGGGGGGCGCTCCTTTCAGCCGAGGAATAATAATTCTTGAGATGTTCATCAAAGTGAAGTTTCTCAACCAGAAAAGCGGTTGCATCCATATGCCTTGCCGCCAGTCGGTCTGCGCGGTCATGGAACGCTGGATCATCCTCAAAAAGCGTGCCAAGCTTCATCAGGTGTGAACCGCATGAAGCACATACCGTGACTATGACATCAAGCTTTTGTGAATCAAAGACCTCTATATTCTTTCTGGCTAAATCCCGGGCTGTCTCTGTGTCCCCTGCAACATATGCGGGCAGCCCGCAGCATACCTGATCCTCCGGCACAATGACGGTATGGCCTGCCAGTCGCAAGATGCGCACAAGAGCCCAGGCGGCTTCAGTAAAAAGATAGTTGGCGCCGCAGCCAACAAAAAAACCGATCCGGAGCTTTTCATTCCCCTTTTTTTCTTCTCGGTGAAACGCCTTGGTAAACGGAGTCCAGGCAACACCGGGGATTGTGGCCCTGTCTGTAAAAAAAGAGAGAGGAAACCGAAGGTGAAGGCCACTGGTCTCTGGAATTTTCCTGCACAGCAGGGCCTGTAACAGTGCGCCCCCCTTTAGAACCGCCTTGCCGGGCAGGTTCCCTGCCCTTATGCTCTTAATCAGCAATCGTCCCGGGGGGGCAACGCTCACGGACTCGAATATGGAGTGTCTGCCTTGCTGAATCAGGCGGGTGGTTTGAACCTGACTTGCGCAAATATCGGCACATGCCCCGCATAGAAGACACCGGGAAAGAATCTCTTTAAGACGTGCGGATGATTTTAATGCGCCTCTTTCAACAGCCTCAAGAAGGGCGAGTTTTCCCCGCGCCACATCAGTTTCATGAAATGTGGTTTGATAGACAGGGCATACGCTCATGCACTGACCGCATCGTATACATTTATTTAATTTCATACCGTAACTGCCCGGGTTATCAGATTGAACGTGCACAATTGATGGTTCACAGGCAACATAGGGAAAATAAGTTTGCCCGTCAAGCAAGCACATGTTCCATCTGCTCAACGAAGCTCCAAGCCCCCCAATTCATGCGACGGGTGAGTGCTGCATCAGGGTGTAATGGATTTTTTTGTTGCCAATTGCGGTAAGTTAGAATAGTCAATTTTGATGGTTTCGTATCAGTTTAGCTTTTTGAAAATATTATTGCGGACAGGCCATCCGATTGGAGACTGGCTCAAACTCCTAACTGAGCGTAAAGAAAAAACAGCGCTTAGAAGTTCAAATAACATCCATTCGCTCACAATATCCGTTATCGTCAAGGGTGAATATCCAGGATACTGTTTTTTCTAAACGCTCAGTAATGCTCGAGTTTGAGACAGTCTCCAGTCGGATGGCCTGTCCGCTCCGTATGTCTGTTTTTTAAAAGAGCTAAAGTGTTACATGGTTTCTTAACGGGCCGTTGCCCAAACAAAAATTCCTTTGAGCGGTCATTAAAACGTTTTTTTGCTA
>QMMV01000351.1 GCA_003647435.1 Deltaproteobacteria bacterium
GCCTGAACGTGCATTGGAAGCTCATCCGCACAACGTGAAGCTGATGGGAACGATTAAAAAGATCAAGAAACTTATGGAAGCTCAAAGCTGAGAGGCAACAGGCATCAGAGCGAAGCAACCAATGACAAATGACAAACAACAAATAGACCGGGCCTTGTCTTTGATGGATCGGGTGTTCGGATTTCGCGAGTTTCGTCCTTGGCAGAAAGAGATCCTCAAATCAGTTCTATCGGGGGAAGATGCCCTCGTGATCATGCCTACAGGCGGTGGGAAATCGCTCTCAAACGAACAAGCGTGAAATCGAATATCTGGAGATGTTCCTGCAGAAGGGAAGGAGCAGAGTCTGCGAATCTTTCACTCGTGTATGATCCCTCACGCTATATGCACGGCAAAGACTCTCCGTTTGAGGTAATCGTGCCCTGGGTCTGGATAATTCGTATTTGAGAGAGGATTCATGAATTTCTGGTTTATTGTTGCGGCATCTTTACTCTTTGCTGGCGCCCTCCTTCAGTATAGTCTCATCCGTCTACTGCTCCCGAAGCGTCTTTCCACCGCGACAAGCATCATTATTGCTTCCGCTGCAACCCTTATCATAAACGCTATCCCGCTGTTGTACATGGGCACAGAGCCCATCTTGGATCAACTTCCCTGGTGGCATCGACACCTCGTGATATTCCCTTATGCGATTTTCATGGTAACTTCGATATCTTGCGGTCTTATTTGTTTAGTTGTTTTCTTCACAAGATCAACTGTTGCTAAACCCTCTCCTCACTTTGACACAGACAGGCGAGATTTTCTCAGAAACACCGCAAGGGTGCTGACCGCGGCTTCACTTGGCGCGCTGACCTACGGCGCCTATTGTGAAAACGGTCTCCCTGAAATATCGAGAATAGCATTGCCATACAGTCGACTTCATCCGGACCTTTGTGGTCTGAGGATTGTACAGATCACAGACATTCATGCCGGCCCTTTTATATCTTTTGAATCAATTGCCGCAACAGTCTCTATGGTAAATGCCCTGAAGCCGGATCTGATTCTTCTCACCGGTGACTATATCAACAACAACCCTGCTTATGTGGATGGCTGCCTTCGGCTCCTTGATGGTCTCAGAGCGCCCTGTGGAGTCTTTGGCGTTTATGGAAATCATGACTACTATACGGGAATCCGAGTTGTAAGAGACGCATTTGCAAAAACCCACATAACAATGCTCAATGACAGCACGAGCACACCAAAGGGGCTGGAGGGGCTCTTAAACATCATCGGTGTAAATGATCCTGTCTCAGGCATTGCAACCGATGCCGAATTTCGAGATCCGGCAAGGATTTCCCGCCTTGTTGCCCCTGGTCAGCTTAATCTTCTGCTTTCTCACAGGCCGGGGATATTCAAGATATGCAAGGACTGGAAAGTCGATCTGACCCTGGCCGGTCATACCCATGGGGGACAGGTCATCGTCCCGATGGTAGGAACGCGGGGCCTTTCTCTTGCAGGCTTGTTTTTCACGTACACCCACGGTCTTTATCATGCAGAGAGTGATCCCGAGATACGCATGTACGTGAACCGCGGCATTGGTACCATTGGCGCCCCCGTGAGGCTCTTTTGCGATCCTGAAATTGCCGAAATCACATTGACACGGGGCTAAGGACAAGGAACTTTCCTGAGAAGCTGCAAAACAACAAATGTGCCGATAAAGCCTATGGCAGCGGCGGCATAGAAAATGGCTTTCAGGCCAAAAGCATCCAGAACCACCCCCAGTATCAATGGAGATGTTATCATGCCGATACTCATCGCCATGCTGAACATCCCCATAGAGACCCCCATTCCGACCGTGTGACCTACATCCACTGTTAGAGCAGAGGCAGAAGGCAATGCTATAGCGCCGCCGACACCCATAAGGGAATTCACAAACAGCAGTTCGCCAAAAGTATGTGTCAGAGAGACAAGAAACAGCGCTATGACCCCGACCATGGACCCGGCGATCACCAGATAGGGGCGGCTGCATCTATCTGCCAGCATACCACACGGCGGTTGCAATAAAGCGGTAAGAAACAAATTGACAGAAATTAACGTTCCTATCTGAGACGAGGTTATATGAATTGAGGAAGCAAAAATCGGCAAAAATGCCATTATACTTCCCCTTCCCATTGCATTTACAATCCTGAAAAGAAGAAGTCCCCTTAGGAGCTTATTCCTGATAATCACGTGAAATAGGGGGCGGGTTTTCCCCCTTGCTTTCCTGTGAGGCTGGATGGCCGGCAGAAAAAAGAGGGTTATGAAAAATGCAATCGCGGTCAGACACGACATTGCGTAAAAAACCGACTTTATTCCATACGAGTCATTCAGAAGGCCGCCCAGGAACGGCCCTGCACCCATTCCCAGGAAAAGCGCGATATTAAATGTTCCCATAGAGGTCCCTTCTTTTCCGGCTTCCGAGGTCTCTCCAATGTAGGCCATTGCAATTGGAATGACCATCGCCGAGGCAAGTCCGTGTACAAACCTGATTGTTGTAAGTGTATAAACATTGCCGGCCAGCGGATACAGTAAAGAGATTAGGGAATATAACAATAACCCGGATGCTATAAATATCTTTCTTCCTGTTTTGTCAGACACACGCCCGACTATGGGCATGAAGAGTACCCGGGAAACGGAATAGCCGGAAAAAATTATCCCCAACCATATGCCGTTTGCTCCCATGCTTTTTGCATAGATCGGCATCAATGGAGCGACAATCCCCAGCCCGAGCATTGCTGCAAATATAGAGATGAACAAAACCCTGAATACCCTTTTTCTCATTAATTCAGTCTCTTTCTCCACCAGTGAGAAAAAATGCCATTTACTGTGAAATTTGTGTATAGTAATTGAACTCTCATGGCAAGGTCATCTTGCTGCTGATTGGACAGTTTGTTGACAACAGCTTTGCCTTGAGCTTCCGCAAGAAAGCTGCAAATATCATTAAGGAGTGTTCCATTTCTTTCTGCCAGCAATAATCTTTCGTCACCGGTGAGGTTGTGCTGTGACGGAAGATATCTTAGTCATTCATCAGGGGTCTCTTGGGGATGTAATCCTGAGTTTTCCCGCCCTTAAATCC
>QMMV01000352.1 GCA_003647435.1 Deltaproteobacteria bacterium
TGCATTTGTGTGTAGCAAAGAAGTGAATTCTGGATTGCTAAAAATAGGGTGTATGGCCCGAAAAGCTATAGCTGCTATATTCCGCAGCCGATTCCCGCACTTATATTCAACTTTGGATGCCCCAACGGAAGTGCCGGTACAGATAGCAGCTTATCAATTAGCGGCCTACAAGTATATACAACCAGGAGACTCGGTTCTGGATGTTGGATTTGGGTTAGGTTATGGGTTAAAAATGATGGCCGAGAAGGCCGGAAAATTAGTGGGTATAGAGATTGATCGAAGAGCCGTGTCACATGCAAAAGGCCTGGTCCAAGAGGTTCCCATGATTCAAGAGGTACGACACTACGACGGACTACATATCCCGTATGATGCTGGCCATTTTGACGTGGTAACTTGCGTTGATGTGATCGAACATGTTCCTAACTACATGGCGCTGATAATGGAGATGGTCAGAGTATCAAGACGAACAGTTTTGATGTCTACTCCGAATCGCCGTCCCGAATATACAAGGCCTGATGGAAGGCCCAAAAATTATTGGCATCTACGCGAGTGGTCATATAGAGAACTTGACTTCATTTTGCAAGAGATTCCTGGTGTTTCCATATATTGGAATTTTTTGAATGGGTCATGGAGTGGGCCGTTTGAAGTCAGTTCCATTGTTTCAAAAAATACTTTGGCATTAACACCAGTCTTGATGCTCGTTTCACCAAAACAAGGACAAGATAATACTCGCTGTCAGGATTGAGACTTACATGTGCGACTTTTTGAAGGTAGTCGTTGACGGGATTATCTATCGGATGCAGTCTTTTGGGGGAATATCACGCCTGTACAACGAAATACTCCCTCGTATGTGTGATATGGATGAGTCCTTATATATTACATTGTTGACCTTAAATCATCTTAAGCAATCCCTGCCTACTCATTCACAAATCCATTATTGGCCTGTCTCACTGCCTGGAGAACTTCCTGACCCATGTTGGCTATGGAATCCTATTGTACCAGTAGAGGCGAAAGGGTGTATTTGGCACTCAACGTACTATACAATCCCAGAAAAATGGAGGGGGCCTTTATTACTCACCGTCGTGGATATGATCCATGAGCTTTTTGCAAATCTATTCAATCATTCAACGGATGCGCATTTTAGAGATCGAAAGAAACGCTGTATTTTAACTAGTGACGCTGTGATCTGCATATCGGAGACAACGCGCAATGATGTGCAGCATTTTTTCCAAATTGAACCCACCAAAATTCACGTTATACCACTGGCATGTAGTGAAGTATTCAGGCAATTAGAAAATGAAAATTGTGCACCAAGGTTACTGTCTATCAAACCATTCCTGTTGTATGTTGGTGACCGGAACCATTACAAAAATTTTGACCGTCTGCTTCAAGCATATAGTCGATGGCCTAGGCGGAAAGAAGTTTCTCTTGTTGTTGTAGGCAGGGACTGGTCACAAGATGAGAAAAATCGGCTAATGGATCTGAGGATCAAGGATCGAGTGCTTCTATTTAGGAAGGTTGATGACGAAAGTCTTTGTAATCTATACAATCAAGCGATTGCATTTGTCTATCCTTCTCTTTATGAAGGGTTTGGCATTCCATTACTGGAGGCAATGGCCTGTGGCTGCCCAATTGTTGCTTCGCGTATCCCCTCCACGATAGAAGTTGCCGGAGAGTGCCCCATCTATTTCGAACCCACGGAAGTAGATGATTTGATCAACGCACTCGATGTTGTCATACATGAAGGCCAAAATTCAACGCGTTTGCAAGCAGGATTTGAGAGAGTCAAACGTTATTCTTGGGATAAAACTGCCCAACAGCTATTGAATATATATCATCTTTTCCTGTAATTCCATAAATCGTGCACATAGACAATATGGATCTTTCATTACAAACATTACAAAAGAGAAGATTTTTGGATACATCAACCCCCCAAAGGGCTCACCTGAATGTTACTGGCCGCTGCAATTCGCGGTGTCGGTATTGTCTTTGTTGGCGAACCCAGAATGCGGTTAGCGATCCATCTACTGAGGAATTAAAGAGTGTAATCGCTCAAATAGCCGAATTAGGTGTAACACAGATCAGCTTTTCAGGAGGTGAACCTTTATTACGTAGTGACCTTGAAACCCTTGTCGAGTATGCTGTAGTAAAAGGGCTATCAATTTGGCTTGTTACAAATGGGTTGATGCTTACTACACATAGATTCATGTCACTTGCAAAGGCTGGCCTTGGGGGGCTTGGCGTTTCTCTTGACAGTTTAGATTCAGAGACTTACCGGTACCTGCGCGGTGTACGTATAGAAAAAGTACTTAAGAATCTTATAAATGCAGCTAAAGGACAGATTCTTCCTGTCGCGATAGCCACCACGATTTGTTCTATTAATCTTCATGAGTTGAAAGATCTTGTCTCTTTTGCTAAAACACACCGCATCTTAATTTCTTTTCAGCTTTATCAGAATGATGCACATCTTGCCGCATCTGACTCTGCCCTTTCTCCGACCGCGGAGGAGATTGAACCAGTAATCAATGAGTTATGCGAGATGAAAAAAACCCGCTATCCCATAGCCAATTCTCGCGAATATCTCCAAAGTCTTCCTGAGTATCTCCGAAGAGGAGAATGGACTAATCTGCCGGTCTGCCTAGCTCCCTTGCTTGAGATCTGCATAGGCGAAACTCTAAACATACTACCATGTTGGGGTAAGGATATGATTGTTGGAAACCTTCGTAAGACTTCCTTGCGGGAAATTTGGTATTCTCCACGATTCCAAGAAATTCGAGAGACTCTCAGAAATTGTAGGAACTGCGCCTTGTCCTGCCATCTTGAGAATTCACAGAGAAATCTATTGGATTAGCTTAATCTTCTTTGGGGCGGAGACAATGGATCACAATGCCCTTTCTCGAATTCCTTTAATGATTAACATCCTTGCGTATGTGGTAGGTGGTAGTCCTTCTTTATCAGCAAGTTCCTTTAATTTCTTTACAATCTTAGGGTCAAGACGTAAAGATATAACCTCTTTTTTGGGTCGACCAAACACTACGTCCTCAGCCACTTCAAAATCTTCGAGATAATCCGTTAA